>BQIU01000116.1 GCA_021603905.1 Nitrospirales bacterium | reverse complement strand
CATGGGCTTTTCGATACTGGAGGGCCATGGTGGTTGTCCAGAGTTTCAAGTGTCCATTTTGAGGGTGCTCAAGCAATTGCCGGAGTAATGCCAGAGATCCATCCCGTTGTTGTCGATGTTTGAGGGACTCAAGTGCTTGGCGGTAGTGTTCATACTGTATAGGTCGGCGGTTATCAGGATCAACTAAATGTAGATCCCATAATTCAGTCCCTTGATAAAAGTCTGGAATGCCCGGTGAAGTAATCTTGAGCAATACCTGCGAAAGTGAATTCACCATACCATAGTGTGCGATGGTTTGTTGAAAGGGAATAAAGTCTTTGAGGAACGCGCGTGAGCGTGTCGGCTTGAGGAGATGGGCGATAAACTCTTGAACGGCTGTTTCATAGGCTTCATTGGGATTGAGCCAGCTTGAGTGGACTTTGGCTTCACGGAGGGCTTTACGCATATATTCCTGAATACGAGTTGAGAATGCCTCGAGACTCGGTCCTTCAAGTGGAGTAAAAGGCCAGCAGCCGAGAAGTGTTTGATAGAGAAAGTATTCTTCATTCCGGTCAGGGATGGTTTGTTCATCGATGATCTGTTTGGCTTTCTTATTAAGCTGAGACCACCGACTCACACGCTTTCGCCATTGTTGGGGAAGCTCAGAGAGGACATTGAGACGAGCTCGAACGTCTTCTCCGCGTTTTGTGTCATGGGTGGATGTCGTAGACATACTATAGGGCGATGTCGTGTTTCGTATTTGCATGTGTTCGTAAAAATGGTCGAGTGACAGGCCAAACTGGTCCGGTTCTCCCCCCACTTCGTTTAACGATGTGAATCGATGATAGGTGTAAAACGCCGTGTCTTCGACGCCTTTTGCCATAACCGGGCTGGTGGTTTGCTGGAATTTCATGATGAAACTATTGGCATCGCGCCAATCAAGGTCTGATCCGTCAAATGACGTTTTGAGGAGGAGGTCGCGGATGAAGTCAAAGACCAGATTGTCGATGGCGGGATTCCTTCGTTTAGCCCGAGCTGTAGCTACGCAGATGTACAGGCGGTCACGATCGGCGACGCCCTCGCTGGGGTCGAAGGTGATATATGTCCGATAGACGGGGAAGCAGGCAATAATTTCGCGGACGGCATAAATCAAACTGTTTAACGTAAAATCCCGTGACCGGCGATTCCGTTCGGAGAGAAGACTGAGTTGATGCCCCAGGGCATTAATCTCGCTGGACATCGCACTGCTCATGATCAGTTTTTTCGAGTGATAAATGAGGTCGTCGTAGGTTCCAGGGGGCTTCGTAAAACGATCATAGAGATCGTCAAATTTTCGTACATATTGAGTGTCGATAAAGAGATTATTGAGCAAGGTCAAAAAGTCATATCCTGTCGTGCCATGGCACGGCCAGTCTTCACTCAGTGATTCGGATTTTCCTAAAATTTTTTCCACCACGATGTAGATCGACCGATTATGCTCATCAAAAGGAAGGGTGAGTTCGTTGCCGGCCCATGTCTGCCATTGTTCGAGATAGGCTTTGGGATCAAACAGCCCATCAATATGGTCGATGCGTAGTCCGGTCACTGCCCCGGTTTTGAGCAGATGGAACACGCACTGATGAAATTCGGTAAACACCTCGGGTTCTTCCATGCGGATGGCCGCGAGTTGATTGACATCGAAAAATCTTCGGTAATTAATTTCTTCAGCCGCCACGCGCCAAAACGCCAGACGATAGGCTTGATTGCTCACGAGAGCATCAAGCAAGTCAAAGCTTCGATTTGAGCCTTTGACTCCATTCAGGATACGAATACTTTCTGTGATGAATTCGGCGATATCGGATTGTTCTTGGCATAAATGGGAGAGCCGACGTTGAATGACTTCTTTTTCTCGATACCGCTCGGCAATGCGTTCCGGGTCACGTTCATTTCTTGATGGAAGGTGCGATAAGGCGGTAATGATACTTTGAAATTCTTGCCAATGGGCATCGTCAGGGGTGAGCTGCTGCGCCAGGTCATCCTGGCGAAATGTAAGAATGAGTGTCCAGGTTGAAGGATCGATCGGAAATTGATGATCGTAATATTGAAGGAAAAATCGACCATCTAAATAGGATAAGGCGATTTCTTGATTTTCCAGCGCAATTCCGTACTGCTCGCCGAGAATGGGAAGTAACACTTTATTTTCAAGTTCAGGTTTGACGGGATTCCAGTCGATGTCAAAGAGTTTAGCGTGCTTTGAACTGGGGCCGTTTTCTAGGACATCTTGCCACCAGGGGTTGGCGGATTGATCAATGCCCATATGATTAGGGACGACATCAAGAATGTGTCCCATGTGATAGTGCTCTAAGGCGCCGATGAATTGCTGGTAGTCGTCTTCGTCTCCCAGTTCAGGGTTAAGGATGGTCGGGTCAATGACGTCATAGCCATGAGAGCTGCCTGGGAGCGCTTTGAGGTACGGAGAGGCATAGCCGTCAGTAATGCCGAGGTCGTGGAGGTAGGGAACTAGATCGGCCGCATTCTTAAACGTAAACGATTGGTTGAATTGAAGGCGATAGGTAGAAACTGGAATGCGTCGACTGGGTATGGGCATGGAATGCAAACTTACGTAGGGTTAATCGGATCGATGACGGCTCGGCCGCCGTACGATTGACCTCGCGGAAGAACAATTAAGCCGGATTTGCCAACCGTACTAATTGGAGAATCCTTGGACTTGTGGAATCCTAACTCCGTCCCAGCGGAAATAACATTGAATCGATCAGCAATGACACGGCGTAATCGGCATTTTGGGCCAATGATCGTGCCATCGAGAATGACGCATTCCTGAATGACGGTTCCTTCTCCAATGCGAACATTGCGTCCGATCAGAGAGCGTGTAATTTTTGCATCAACAACAAGACTCCCTTGCCCAACCATGGCATCATCGACTCGGGTTCGGACTAAGCTGGCCACGGGTTCAAGGGATGCATCGGTTTGAATGGGCCAGTTCACGTTGCGAAGATCAAATATTGGCGTTTCCCCGAGGACATCCATGTTTGCTTGCCAATAAGCATCGATTGTGCCAACGTCTCGCCAGTAACCCCATTCTTCATACGGATGAATCCCTGGTACGACATTTTTCATGAAGTCATACGCTAACACTCGGTGTGTCTTTGTCAGTGAGGGAATAATATCTTTTCCGAAGTCATGCGTGCCGGATTCACTGGCGTCTTGTTCGAGCGCCTGAATGAGCGTATCCACATTGAAAATATAATTGCCCATCGAGCTGTAGGCCATTTCCGGATTGGTCGGCATTGGTTTTGGTGATTTGGGCTTTTCTTCAAAGCCAATAATCCGTTGCTCCTGGTCGACCTCCACGATACCGAATCCTTTTGCGGCCTGAAGTGGGACCGGAAGGGCCGCAACGGTCACATCGGCTTGATTATCTAGATGAAACTGAATCATCTGCCGAATGTCCATGCGATAAATATGATCAGCACCAAAGACTGCCACTAATCCAGGAGCAAAATCGCGTATGAGATTAATGTTTTGATAAATCGCATCGGCCGTGCCTTCATACCACTTGCCTCGCCCTTTCATTTGTGGAGGAACGACTGTAATGAACGATTGGCGATGTGGTCCTCCACTTCGCCAGGCACGACGTAGGTGTTCAATCAGAGATTGAGAACGATATTGAACCAAGACATACATGGCCAGAACACCGGAATTCAGGAAGTTGCTAAGGACAAAATCTGTGATACGATATGTTCCGGCAAAGGGAACAGCTGGCTTGCTTCGCTGTTCCGTGAGGGGCATGAGCCGCTCACCTTTTCCCCCGGCCATAATCATGGCTAAGACTCGCTGGGACACGCGCTCTCGTTGATGATTTCGTGGTTTGGAACCGTCGTGATCATTCATAGCGATTTTGTGTGGATCCGTGGAGAGTGAGAAGGTTTTGTTGATTGTTTCAGCTGTTCGATTTGTTTAGACTGTTGAGCAATCATTCGGCTTTTTTTCATTTGTGCGGGAAGGGAGGCCAGGAGGCTGATGATCACGCCAAGGGCGAGCGTGGTGAGCAGAACGATCACCAATGATCCCTGAAACGTCCAGGCAAAGAAATGGATGGTGATTTCGCTTGCATTCTGCAATGAAAAGGCTACGGCGAAGAAAACCATCATCAGAGCGGCAATTAAGGCAAATGACATGAGAAATTTCAGGCTCGATAGGTTATAATACGGAATAACATTCGACATTACTACACTTATTTACCATGTCCGCACCCCTTGATCAACAAACCATGCGTCTAATTCACGGAGAAGAAGGCCATCCGTTTGCCTACCTCGGTCCTCATCTCCAAGAGGGGACTGGAAAAACTCGTAGTGTCATTCGGGCACTGTTTCCTGAAGCTGCCAGCGTGAATGTGTTGTTCGATAACGAAAAGGCGCAATCCCATCCGATGAAGACGATGACGTCGGACGGTTTGTTTGCATTAGAGTGCGCCGTTGACGCTCGAAAGGTTGGTTACCGGTTTCAAGTGGTGAAGCAGAATGGGGAGCGACATGAACGTCGTGATCCCTATGCGTTTGACCCGGTCCTGTCAGAGTATGATCTCCATTTATTTGGAGAAGGCAAGTTGTATAAAGCGTATGACAAGCTTGGGGCGCAAGTGTGTCAGCATCAAGGCGTTCAAGGTGTCAGTTTTGCTGTCTGGGCACCTAATGCGAAGCGAGTAAGTGTGGTCGGGGATTTCAATGAATGGGATGGCCGGCGTCATCTCATGGAATCACGTGGAGGATGTGGACTGTGGGAATTGTTTATTCCCGAGCTGCAAGAGGGAGAGGTCTACAAGTATGAGATTCGTTCTCAGAATGGAGATGCTCCGTTTTTAAAAGCTGACCCCTATGCCACAGCGGCCGAGCTTCGGCCAAAGACGGCATCGGTTATCCGAACCACCACTCGTTATCAGTGGCAGGATCACGAGTGGATGGAAAGGCGAGGCAAGCAAAATCCATTAGCCACGCCGTACTCGATTTACGAAGTCCATCTTGCTTCGTGGCGACGAGTCCCTGAAGAAGAATCGCGATGGATGACCTATGGTGAGTTGGCGGAAACGCTTATTCCTTATGTGAAGGAAATGGGCTTTACTCATATCGAGCTCATGCCGGTCACGGAACATCCGTTCGATGGCTCATGGGGGTATCAATCGACCGGGTATTTTGCTCCGACCAGTCGGTTTGGATCTCCAGAAGACTTTATGGCTTTTATTGATGCCTGTCACCAGGCGAATCTTGGTGTGCTGATGGATTGGGCCCCGGCTCATTTCCCTGACGATCCCCATGGATTAGCCTGGTTTGATGGCACTCATCTCTACGACCACGAAGATCCACGTCTCGGGTACCATCCTGAATGGAAAAGCCGCATTTTTAATTATGGTCGGACGGAAGTGAAAACCTTTCTCATCAATAGCGCGTTGATGTGGTTTGACCGATATCACATTGATGGTCTTCGAGTTGATGCCGTGGCCTCGATGCTGTACTTAGACTATGCACGAAAGTCTGGCGAGTGGATGCCGAATCGTTTCGGAGGCAACGAAAACCTCGAAGCGGTGGAGTTTTTGAAAGAGCTTAATGTCATGGTTCATCAGGAGCATCCCGGGAGTGTCATGATTGCCGAAGAGTCGACGGCCTGGGCTGGTGTTTCGCGCCCAACGTATGCCGGAGGGCTAGGCTTTACCTTTAAGTGGAACATGGGATGGATGCATGACACGCTTGAATATTTCAGCATGGATCCAGTTCATCGTAAATATTACCAAAATAAAGTCACGTTTGGTCTGATGTATGCCTTTACAGAAAATTTTGTGCTGGTTCTTTCACACGATGAAGTGGTGCATGGGAAGAAGGCACTCCTCGACAAAATGCCTGGAGATAATTGGCAGAGGATGGCGAATCTTCGTGCACTTTATGGACACATGTGGGGACATCCCGGTAAAAAAATGTTGTTTATGGGATGCGAAATTGGCCAATGGTGGGAATGGAATCATGATGACAGCTTACAATGGCATTTGTTGGAGTATGCACCTCATCAGGGATTACAGCGCTATGTGGCAGATCTCAATCGCCTCTATCAATCTGAGCCGTCTCTCTACGAAGTCGATTTTGATTGGCAAGGATTTGAGTGGATAGATTTACATGATAGCGATCATTCAACCCTGACGTACATTCGCTATGCTCGTGAGCAAAAAGAACTTGTCGTGTGTGCGTGTAATTTTACGCCTGTCCCACGTTTACAATATCGCATGGGAGTTCCGCAGGCAGGCATGTATCGTGAGCTACTGAATAGTGATGCTGAGATCTATGGTGGGAGTAATATGGGAAACGCCGGAGCCGTGGAAGCTGAGCCCACTCCCTATCATAATCAACCTTATTCCCTTCTCGTGACCCTTCCCCCACTTTCCGTGGTTTTTTTCAAGCCCGTTTAAACACAATCCTGCATTGTATTTTTGCAGTGTCTTCAGTTTCTAATCTGAAATTTTTCTCTTTTTGTCGTGGGTGGTTATTTCTGAGGAACTGGTGCTCTTCCAGTAGAGGCGTTGCCGTCCCGATGGTTCTTTCTTTGTGGGCACGGTTATTCCGTATTTGTAAGTACAAATCTCAAGGTTGTGAACTCAAGATCTATGCTGTAATGCCGAGAAATAGAGGATGTATTAAAATGTCCAAGCCGTTGAGACCGAAATTATGGTGTATGGGCTTTCAGCGAGTCATGGGCATGTTCATGGTCTGCTCTTATGAACCTTCTTCGACTTTTAAGGACCTCGCTATGGAAACTGGTAAATTTCGCTTAGTGACCCGCAGTGACTTTGATGGACTCGTGTGTGCCGTCCTACTGAAAGAAGTGGGGATTATTCAGGACATACAGTTTGTCCATCCCAAAGATATGCAGGATGGAAAGGTTGCAGTCACCGCTTGTGACATTACGACGAATCTTCCATATGTGGAGGGTGTGCATCTTGCGTTTGATCATCACCTGAGTGAGACCATTCGCAATACAGGTGAGAGGGACAATCATATCATTGATCCTGATGCTCCTTCAGCTGCGCGGATTGTCTATCAATATTACGGTGGCGATAAAACATTTCCTGCCGCTTGGAATGAGATGATGGAAGCTGTGGATAAGGGCGATTCTGCTCAATATGAGATTGATGAAATTTTGAATCCGCGTGGCTGGGCTTTGATGAATTTTCTCATGGATGCACGTACCGGACTTGGGCGCTTTCGTCAATTTCGAATTTCGAATTATGAGTTAATGATGGAACTTATCGAACAATGCAAAAGTCTGAATGTCGATGAAGTTCTCGCTCTGCCAGACGTTCAAGAGCGGGTTCAGTTGTTTCAAGAGCATGCCGAATTGGCCAAAGAGCAGATACAACGATGTTCGACGGTTCATGGGAATTTGGTTGTCTTAGATCTTCGTGAAGAAGAAATGATCTATGCAGTCAACCGTTTTATGATTTATGCCTTGTTTCCCGAATGCAATGTTTCCATTCATGTCATGTGGGGGCTCAAAAATCAAAATACGGTGTTCGCCATCGGAAAGTCGATTGTTAACCGAAGTGCAACGTTAAATATTGGGGAGCTTTGCCTGACGTACGGTGGCGGTGGACATCACAATGCGGGAACGTGTCAGATAGAGAATCATAGGGCTAATGAAAAACTGCAAGAAATTATCGAGAAAATTCACGAGCAAGGATTAGCGCCGGTCGCAACAGGATCGGCAGCCTGTGTCCGAGCTTAACTGGTTGTATATGCGGTGCGTTTCCGTCGGAGACCGTATCCTGTCGTGAATTCTATCGGCGACAGTTGGGGCGCTATCTTTTAGTTTTGACGCCCACTCCTCCCTGACAATTTTAGTCATTCAATTTTTATGAAATAACGAGGCCGGGGCCTTCTTGGTCAATAAGTAGGCCCCGGCCTTTCTCTATATAAAAAGGCGTCTCTGAAGCTCGGTCTAATTGCCTCTACGACGTAATCGTCTTTGCTTGAATCACAGCCCTCTTCATTTGAACGGCTTTATACACGTTCGTGTGACCGAGCGCGGCGGTCTCGTCGGCAAGTCTACCCTCAAGAGAACAAGTTTCCAGAAAGCCCGATGCAAGTCGAGCCCAGAAAAAGCCTGGTAAATCGTGAGTGGGAATTTGTCTGTTGAGATAGGGGTAGAAGACGTCATTCAACGAAATTCTTTTTCTTCGCAATCAGTTGTTCATTGGAAATGTGAACTTAACCTCATTGTTGATTGAGCGCTATAGCGAATCCACCAGTTGGAATGCCTGGACACGATACCATGCAAGAAGGTGCGATCTTGCATAGCATTCAACTGCGTGATTCGGCCATCGACCTGAAGTATCAATTACATGCGTCCAGGTCCAGCTGAGGCCTATCAACTAACCGTGCGCTATTACTCACTTCAAACATCGAAAGGTTATACCCGCTTGGATTGACTGGCCAGATTGACGTTTATATCACGTATTGAATAGCAATATTATACAAGTGAGTGCGTTATCGTTTCGGTATAACTGAAACGGCTATAGGTCTCAAGCTATGAGGTGCTGTTTACGTTTTCCTGACGGTAGATCCAGGCCGGAAATACTGGAAGCGAAGTTTTATATTTTTGTTCTGTGAGATCGAAATTCGTGGGAGCTGGAGAAGGACGATCATGATCAGGAGAGGCGTAGGCTTGAGCCCCATTGTCCAGCAGGAGTGACCAGCGGTTTTTAGGTTGTTGCAAGGTCAGCGAGGTTGGTTTGTCGTTAAATCCAAGTACGAGCAACATGGCTGGTGCGGTCGGGTGTTTGCGATAGATGGTAAGAGTATTGGATTTTTTGTTCGTCCATACACGTAGCTGATGTCCTTTGACGCCAGGGCCTAATGACAGGTGTTGTTTGCGGAGTGTGATGAGTTGCGTCACCCATGCTGCCATACGATGCTGAAGGTCAGTCTGTTCGTCAAGTGGTGTGAGTCGCGAGGCTTCAAATGTTTTCACATCATAGGGATCTGGCACCTCTTTCCAACCAAACTTCTTGAATTCTGCCAATCGTCCTTTGCGTACGGCTTCAATTAATTGTTCATCCCCGTGATCAATAAAGTATTGAAATGGCATATGTTCACCATACTCTTCACCCATAAAGAGCATTGGGATGAATGGGGATAGAAGAATCGAGGTCATCAGCACTTGCTGCGCTGAGTGCGGGATGAGCGTTGAAAGTCGATCGCCTTGAGCGCGATTGCCAATTTGATCGTGGTTCTGGGCAAACACCACAAACGAGGTCGCAGGTAGATGGGCCGCAGAGTTCCCATGACGTCGGTGGCGATGCTGTGAGTATTGTCCCGAAAGGACAAAATGTTTCTTGAATCCCGTGGCGACATGATCGAGTGACCCAAAGTCTGAGTAGTAGCCCCGCCGCTCACCGGTAACTAGACTATGAAGTGCGTGGTGAAAATCGTCGTTCCATTGTCCATCTAACCCATAGCCACCCTTTGAGGTTGGAGTAATGATTCTTGTGTCATTCAGGTCACTTTCTGCAATGATATGCGCGGCTCGACCAGTCCTAGCGGCTTCGATATGAACCGCTGTCGTGAGTTCTTCGAGAATGTGTTTCGCGCTGAAATCAAAAATACTGTGAATGGCATCTAAGCGGAGTGCATCAATATGATAGTCTCGAATCCAATAAACGGCATTATCAATGATGGTGTTGCGTACGGCATCGCTATAGGGGCCATCGTAATTGACCGCACTTCCCCATGGTGTTCGATACTGATCGGTAAAAAACGGACCAAACTCTCCCCAATAATTTCCTTCAGGACCGAGGTGGTTATAGACGACATCAAGGATTACAGCGAGTCCTGCTTCATGACAGGCATTAATTAGGCGATGGAGTCCTGCCGGTCCTCCGTAGCTATTTTGTGGTGCAAATAAGTAGGTGCCGTCATATCCCCAATTTCGGACGCCGGGAAATTGCGCAATCGGCATGAGTTCAATAGCCGTAATGCCCACTTCGTCACGAAGATACAACAAGAATGGGATAATCGCATCGAACGTTCCCGCTTTCGTGAACGTGCCGGGGTGAAGCTCGTAGATAATGAGGTCTTGGAGTGGGAGACCTTTCCATTGCTGGTCGGTCCACGGGAAGGCGTATGGGTTGACGATTTCTGATGGCCCATGTACCCCTTCGGGTTGGAAACGAGAAACTGGATCTGGACGCACGGTTTCATCATTGAGGAGATAATGGTAGCGCGTACCGGGCGGCACGTTTTCAATCGTCGTCTGCCAGTACCCGAATGGTTGCGAGGTGAGACTCAGAGGCGATTCAGTGCGGTCCAAAATGTTGACAGCGACTGACTGGGCTCGTGGCGCCCATACCTTAAATGATGCCGTCGAGTCATCCACAATGGTGACTCCGGAGTCATACGCGTGCGTGGTGACTTTCTGCTCGGTTGTACGTGTGTTAGTCATAATGAATTTCGTGTCCTTGCAACATCTTGTCTTGAGTTAAGAGATAATTGTTCTTATATATTAAATATGGTGGGTACCCATCATTCTGATTATGCCTTGGAATTTGGATTTGCGCCAGTTTTGAATTTTCAGTATAGTGAAACTCATTTCAGTTTTCATACCGTCTGCATTGTAGAGTGATAACCTCGTACAGGAGAGCCGAAACTATGAAAATGTGGCCGGGGCGCCCGTATCCCCTTGGTGCGACGTGGGATGGTCAGGGTGTCAACTTTGCGTTGTTTTCTGAAAATGCCACGAGTGTCGAATTATGTCTCTTTGGACATGAGTTGCAGGATCAGGAGACCCATCGAATTCGCATCGAGGAACGGACGGATCAAGTGTGGCATGTGTATTTGCCGGAAGTCCGACCTGGACAATTTTATGGGTATCGGGTGCATGGTCCCTATGAGCCGCAAGAAGGCCATCGATTTAATCCTTCGAAGTTGTTGATTGACCCCTATGCCAAGGCGTTGAGCGGAGTCGTAAAGTGGTCAGAGGCGATGTTTGGCTATCGCATTGGTGATTCAGGGGAAGACCTTTCATTAGACAAAAGCAATAATGCCGGGAATGTTCCGAAGGGCATCGTGATCGATCAGGCCTTTACGTGGAGTGGGGATAGGCTTCTGGATATTCCATGGGAGCAAACCATTATTTATGAAGTGCACGTTAAAGGACTGACCATGCAGCACCCCGACGTCCCGGAGTCGTTACGCGGGACGTACGCCGGTCTAGCCTCACCACCGATGATCGAATATTTTCAGTCATTGGGTGTGACAGCTGTGGAGCTCTTGCCTATTCATCATTTTGTGAATGATAACTTTCTTCAGGAACGGGGCTTGACCAATTATTGGGGCTACAATTCTATCGGGTTTTTTGCGCCCGATATTCGGTACTCCGCTTATCAAGATTTGGGTCGGAAAGTGTATGAGTTCAAGACGATGGTCAAAACGCTTCATAGCGCAGGGATCGAAGTGATTTTAGATGTCGTGTACAACCATACTGGTGAAGGCAATCACCTTGGTCCCACGCTCTCATTTCGAGGTATTGATAATGCCTCCTATTACCGATTGGTGCCCGATAACCTTCGGTATTATATGGATTATACGGGCTGTGGGAATACTCTCAATGTCCGTCATCCCCGAACGCTTCAACTGATTATGGATAGTTTGAGGTATTGGGTATGCGAGATGCACGTCGATGGGTTTCGATTTGATTTGGCTTCGGCATTAGCCCGTGAGTTACATGATGTTGATCGGCTCAGTGCGTTCTTTGACATTATTCATCAAGACCCGGTGTTATCTCAGGTGAAACTCATTGCCGAGCCGTGGGACTTAGGAGAGGGTGGCTAT
>BQIU01000115.1 GCA_021603905.1 Nitrospirales bacterium | reverse complement strand
AGCAAGGCTTTGAAACCCGCGTGTTTCATGTGGGGATTGAAACTGCCGATTTATCCGTTGCGCGAGTAGCCGAACGGGTGAAAGAGGGGGGACATCCCGTACCAGAAGAAAAAATCAGAGCACGTTTTGATCGGAACGAACTGCTGATTCATGAAGCAGTGCGTATGGCAGATAGCGGCTATGTTTATGATAATTCGGCGCTGAATGTCCCACATCAGCATCTGATGACCTTTGAACAAGGTCAGGTTGTCAAACTGAGTCGTCACCAGCCGTCTTGGGCTCAGAGAATGTATACGGAAGACATCGAACGCTTTCAAGCCAATAACCTCAGGTGAAAACGGCGTAGATTTTGATGTCAAGTCACACTATTTGGGGCCGGCCTCAATGTTTCTGCCGGATTGGAAAGGATCTGGTGAATTGCTTGCTATCGAACAGAGAATCCAGAAATTGACCCGTTCGCGAGATCTTTCGCAATTTCCAGTCTCGGCCAACCCGCCGTTTATCATGTTTATTCAGCTGACTATTTGCCAAATTCACGTGAGAAGAATCGACCAGCAATGAGCAGGTAACGGGTTAGATTTGACGGATGACCCGACAGGGATTACCCGCTGCCACAACACCAGCTTTCACATTGCGAGTGACCACACTGCCGGCGCCAATGACCGTACCATCTCCAATGACGACCCCAGGGCAAATAATCGCTCCGCCGCCAACCCACACATCATTGCCAATGGTCACAGCCTTAGCGAATTCCAGGTCTGAACGTCTCTCGTGAGCGCTCATTGGATGTACGGCGGTGTAGATGTGAACTCCAGGGCCAAACAATACATGGTTTCCGATCGCGATCGGCATGACATCCAGGAGAACGCAGTTGAAATTGAAGTAGGCATGTGTCCCGAGGCGAATGTTGTACCCGTAGTCACAAAAGAATGGAGGAGTAACGATCGCGTCCGTATCATTGTGAAAAAGAGCCGTAAGCAACACTTGGCGATCCGCTTCCGGTGCGGTTGCCGGCAGAGCGTTCAGCTGTTGGCAGAGTAGTCGTGCCCGTTGACGATCTCCAACGAGTTCCAGATCAGTACCGTTATATAACTCTCCTTTGAGCATTTTCTGCTTTTCAGTAGACATCGAATAGCCCGACCTTCCCTCAATGAAATACCTTAAATAACGTATTGTTTAATTAACGAATTATATCAACCTGTGTGACTTGAGATTGGAACGGAGATTTTGAGAATTTCCCCCCCCCGCCTCGGTGATGACCCCAACTCCCGCCTGTCGGACAGCAAAGTCCGGAAAGTGATCCGTTCACGAGTTCTTGCGTAGTTTGTGGTCCAGGCCAAAAGGCCTTTTGTCATCCCTATTCCATCCTGAGTGAGTCGGTTGGTATGATATTGAATGATGAAGAACAATGAGACTCAGAAGCCCATCGCCTCAATATTGAAATGGTTTGTCGGTATCAATTTTTTGATCGTTTTGGTGCTATTTCCTAATGTGGTTTTTTCAGAAAGTTATGTCGCTGGTCACATTGGAGTAAATTTTGCCGATCGTCTAGATGATGTTAAGGGAACAGGCAACTTGTTTGGACTGCAGGCTCAGGACTTTGATTTGAAAAATTCTCTCACCTATGGTGCCAAGGCAGGACATTTCTTCAATGATAGCTACTTTGGATTGGAAGGAGAGGTCTTCCATACCAGTCCCCATATCAAAAATCTCGGCAATATACCCGGTATCCATTTTCGAGCGACCTCAGCCATGGTCAATACGATCTTGCGGTACCCTGGCCTCACCTTCCAACCGTACATTGGATTTGGTGGGGGATTAGTCTTTGCCCACATTGATGATTCGGCAACCACGCAAAGCGAATCGGACGTGGCAGGGGGGTGGAATGCGCTCGCTGGGTTACGCGTATTTTTGACCCCTACCGTTGCCCTGTTCACAGAATATAAGTATACCGCAGCGACTGTGCGATTCGAGGATACCTTTGCCGCCAATCAGGGATTTGAGGCCGATTATCGAGCCCAGCATGTTCTCATGGGATTATCCTATCATTTTTAAGGGAGGGTAACATGAGAGGTTCGTGTTTGTGGTGCACGATTCTATTGACAGTTCTCATAGGGTATTCAGGCTGTGCAGAGTCAGTACATCAAATTCAGCGCGATCCGATCCGGGCAGGAGTTCCCTCTCAGTTGGAAGAGGAAATTGATCAATCTCTAACATTTGGAGAGTTAAAAGCTGCGCCCACGAGTTTCAAAGGCAAGGTTATGCGAATTGGCGGAATTGTTCTCCGTGCTAAGCGAACAAAAAATGGAACAGAAATCGAGGTATTACAGCTTCCCTTCGCTGCCCTTTCTGCTTATGAGGAAGATCGCACAAACTCTGAGGGGCGATTTCTGGCCGTACAGAAATCCTTTCTTGATCCGGCAACGGTTGAGCGGGGTTCACGGATCCTTGTGATTGGAGAAGTGATGGGGGACGTCACCAAACCGCTTGACGAAATTGACTATACCTATCCTCTTCTCGAAATTAAACATCTTGTCCTGTTGGATGATAGCGTGGATTCCAATTTTCAGTATGGATCTTACTACGGTCCGGGTTCTTATTATGCCCCATATTGGGGGGGACCGTATAATTGGGGATCACCCTATGGGTACGGTGGCTATTATCCCTATTACCCGCGTGGAGGTTTTTACCGAAGAGTTCCCCGTCGGTCTCCTGCACCATCTCAGCCTGCTCCTCAAAACATCCCTCCGCAATTTAAGAAGAATAAGTAAGGCATCGGCTGTTGGTTCCAAACAGGGGTCGATCTCAGGGGTCTCTCCGTTTTGCGATTGACCTGCGTTTTGGATGTAAGACTAAAGTAACCAATTGCCATAGTTATGGTGATCAACATCACTGAGGTACAAACGGCATAGCTGCACCAGGATCGGTGAGGTCGTGCGTACTTTCTGGTAAAATAAAGCCTTAATTCCTGTTCCCGAAATAAGCATATCCCAAAATGGTTTCTGGCAGAATGGTGTTCAGCCCTGCAATAAAATTGTTGTGGTTTTCAGTTTGAGATAGTGACTCGGATTTGGTTTCTATAAAGGGTCGCGTCCCTTTTTAAACGTTTTAGCTAAGGCCTCAAGACCTACGATATGTTAGGACAATTGATTTCCCTTAAGTGCAAGTTGTTCCGGCACGAGTGCCGAAACAGAAGGACCTCGCTTGCCGGGACGAACCCCGACAGCACCGAGTGATCCTGTAAGCAAGCCATATTTTAGATCACTGGTGCTAACCCCACCACAATCTGACGTTCCCGGGGGCCGTCTAGTTCTACTAACAAGACGGACTGCCAGGTTCCTAAACGCAATTCACCGTTCATCACTGGCAAGGTCAAAGATGCGCCGACCAACGAGCCTGCCATATGAGACCATGCATGGGAAGGATCATGAGCATGACGAAATTGGATCTGAGGAATAATTTTTTCTGCCACTTCGAGTAAATCTTCTTCTGTGCCTTCTCCTATTTCTCCGGTCGTGAGAGCAGCTGTGGTATGAGTCAAAAAGACGTGGCACAAACCATTCTGAAAATCCTTCTCTTCAATCATGTTATTCAGTTTGGGAGTGAGATCCACAATATCTTTGAGTTTTTTTGTTTTCACTTGAAATGTTTCCATTATTTCCTCTCTCGTTTATGTCTTTCTCAAATATTTCTTTGTGCCCTTTTGGGTTAACGCGCGGACATTCGTCGTAGGATGAGTTCTTTTTTCTTTATCACATACGATGAACTTTCTGTGGGTCGGTGTCGAAGAGGGCTGGGGATCACTGCAGCTAATCTGGCGCCCTCCTCTCTTGAGAGCAGGGAAGCCGGCTTATGAAAATAGCGTTGGGCGGCGGCCTCAATTCCGAACACTCCGTGGCCCCACTCAATAATATTGAGGTAGAGCTCAAAGATACGCTTTTTACTCAATGTTGATTCTAGCATCCAGGTGATGAAAAGTTCTTTCGTTTTTCGAACCGGATCTCGGGAAGTCGAGAGATATAAATTCTTAGCCAATTGCTGGGTAATCGTCGATCCACCACGAACAATTCGTCCTTGTTCCCAATTGGTTTCAAGGGATGCCTGGACCTCATGCCAATCAACACCGGCATGAGAATAAAAGGTTCCATCCTCGGATACTAGTATGGCCATGCGGACATGGCGCGGGATGCTTGAGAGCGCCGTCCATCGGTGATCGATGTTTAGTGTGGTGCCTTTATCCCGAGCTTCATCGATCCGCTGTCGCATAAGAGCAGTTTCAGTCGGGTTCTCTGTGGGTAATTGGACGATCGAGAGAAAAGGAATGGTCAGTATCTCAAATATGAGATACAGTCCAAGGATACACAATGCCACTTTGAATGGGAAGCGACGAATCCAGCGGAACCGATGAGCACGTGACTTACGTCGCGAACCGGTATTCCAAAGCGATTTATTCGCACGGATTTTTGTGTTTCTCCGATTTGATCGCTTCATCTTAATGATTTTGACTGGCCCTCATCTCTCCCGACGGATGGGCTATGATGATGCCCTGACAGATCAACGAACACAAGAGGTACGCAGGTGCCGTATGATCGGAGGTTGAGTATAACTTGCTTACTGAGAAAGGCCGTGTCACGCATGACTTACCGAATCTCTTCACGTGCAGTGAATGATTACGTCATCCCATTGTTGGTGAAAGTTAGAATAGTCTTGTGATTGAAAACCATTTAACTGGGGCATTAGCGAGTGGAATGGTACAGTCGATATGAAGGAGGACTTTTTCCATGAGACGTTCCGCCGAACGTCTTGGTGTTGGGCATACCAAGGGTGTGCGGCGATGGGTGTATCGGTCTGATAAGACGCGTCAGATTTGGGTCAAAAAGCCTAAACTGCAGAGTCTAGAATAACGTAGTTCCGTTCATTGGTCATTTTATAACTCGTCCACACTGTCCATTACTGCAGAATGCGGTGAACCCCGAATGGCAGGTAATGCATGTCTTGGTTGCGAGTGGGCCTGAAGCAGCGGTGATATCTTGGCCATCTTCGGTGTAAGCTCCGTAGATCGGCGTTCCGCCCTTGTGTCCGGTCACAAAAATGACTTTTAAATCCTTAAGATGGAGGATGAAGTTCTCGCCATTCGCATATTTGCCTTTTCGTGCCGTATAGGCATCCACGCTGGCAGGCTTGACCAACACTTGAGCTTTTCCCGGCCCTTCTGGTCTCAATGCACAATACGTCGCAACGGTTTCTTGATAAATCGCAGGAAGAGAGCTGACATCAGCATCACATCCTGGCAACCCACCGACTTGACTCATGACGGTGTTTAAAGGTTTCCATTTCTTCCAATCTGCCGGAAAGTGAGTGTCCGCTCCAGCAAAAACGGGTTGTGGGACTAGTGCCATTCCCATTACGACGAACATTGCAATGATTCTCTGTGTTAATCGCATAACTCCTCCTCTATGGCTCTGTTTATGTCAATTTCATGATGTCTATTCTGTATACATCTTGTGGCATGGGTATCGTCTGACCCACATTGAGTCCGTTGGCTTTTGATCTTCGGGTTCTTGATATTGATGGTGGTAATTATTTCTTCAGATTCACGTGAAGAACGGATTACACTTTGAATTGTTGCAGCCCGTCTTTGAGTTGATCGGCTTGTTCATTGAGCTGCTCGGAAGAGCTCGAAATGATTTTCATGCCCTGATTCACCTCTGTCGTTGACTCTACAACGCTGTGGGCATGCTTGCGAATTCGTTCGATCATGTCCGATTGTTGTTTCGTGGCATCGGCAATTTGCGTGGTCATATCGACAATAGAACAGGTCAGTTTGTTAATCTCTTCCAGCGCATCGCCTGCACGCTCGGCCCTGGCCGCATTGTTATCTACACTCTTCTTGGTGTTTCGAATTAACGCAATGGATTGTGCAATATCTGATTGAATCGTCGAGATCACTCTCGACACCTCTCGAGTCGATGAACTGGTTTTCTCTGAGAGTTTTCTGACCTCTTCTGCCACGACTGCGAACCCTCGTCCAGCATCTCCTGCACGCGCCGCTTCGATCGATGCATTGAGTGCCAAAAGATTTGTTTGCTCCGCAATGTCTTCAATGACCGTGTTCACATCTCCGATTTGGTGGGAGCTTTCCCCAAGCCGATCCATTGACTGGCTGATTTTGCTTACTTCATCAGTAATAAGGTTAATTTCGGAAACGGTTTCGCTGACCACGACATGCCCGTCTTGTACTTTCTGTAAGACATATTGGGCATGGGTCGCAGCCCCTTCACTGTGCGTGACAATGTTTTGAACTGCCAAGGCATTCGCTTCCACCGATTGAGCTGCTTCTTTCATGTTGGCATGCTGTGCTTGCACTAATGTCAGCAGTTCAGCAGCCTTAGTGTCCATGATGTGTGCCGAGTTGCTCGAAAGTTCTGCGTGTTGACGAGCGGCTCCGATCGTTTCCTGAAGTTTTGCCACAAAGCCGTTAAATTGTTGCGCCAAATCTCCGATCTCATTGCGGGTCTCGCAGGCAATGACTGTCTGTAGATTAAGGCTTTTGGCTACGCCAATCATTCCATTCGAAACTTGAAGTAGCGTCTTGGTGATTTTTTTACTGACGAAAAAGGCAATAATTCCCGCACTGAAAAGTACGGCTAATGAAACCGGCAAGGTCTCTCCAAATACCCGCCATCCCAGTCCTTTAAGGGATCGTGCAGAAAAACAGGCGATCACCCTGCCTCCATTTTTGATGGGCAAGGTCTGCCGAACAAAGAGAAAAGACAGTTCCTCGTTAAGAAACGTATCGTTTTCCCACAGATCGGGTGTTATCGCCGCCAATGTTGCCGTGATTAATTCCGTCGAAACCCCTTTATACGCATAGCGATGTGAGATTGGCTTTGGAGGAATAGCTTCGGCAAACAAGGATTTCTCTGATCCTGCGCTGACGCCGGAAATATCTAGGAAAAGAAGGTCATCATAGACGGTATAAAGATCCTGAGCCGCCTGATTGCGCAAGGTCATCATGTTTCCGCCGTCAATACTTTTTTGCGCGAGTGTGAGAATCGGCTGGAGTGAGACGATGGCTTTTTCCGTTAAATGGCGTTTTTCTGACGCTACGTCGCTGGAATATTGCGCCACTCCCATGCACATGATTGGGAATACGGCGCATCCGATGGTCAGTAACCCAATATCAAACTTAATACTGCGCACAGTGATGCCTGTCCTTGGCTTTGACTAGAGATAATTTATGGAGTAACCCTCAGGCCATTGTTCTTATCGCGGTCTGTGGTTGAGAGGGGGGGTGCTCAAGCACGTTTTTGGCCGCAAATGAGCCTATAATGTTGAAACAGTTTCAAAACATCATTTGCCCTTTCGGTACTGAAATGAGGAAACTTGAGCTTTTTAAAGGTTTTATCAACCAGAACATGGGTAGGATGCGCGGGCTCTCGTTTAGTCAGAGAATCGTGTTTGTGACCGGCAGATGGGAGGAAATCTTTCTGTTTCAGAGGAACGAGAAGTTGGCGGTGTCAACAAATCGTCGATGCAGGTAAGAAAGCGTATGGATGTGTGGAAATTGATCGTTTAGATTGATGATTGGTTCAGAGGACAAGAATAGAATGAAGACAAATGAGAGGTCATATCCATATTAGGTTTCTTTGTTACGTTTCACCGTGCCTGTCACTCATAACGATTTTTGTCGCTAGAGTTTGCCATTTATATGTCATGAATGTGAGCCTTCCTATTATTCGTCGCGCAACATGTGAATAAACAGCCCATCACGAAGTTTTGGCTCAAACCAGGTGCTTTTGGGAGGCATTACCCGATTGGCATCGGATACCGCCATCAGTTCAGCCACGGTGGTGGGGTATAACCAAAAAGCGACCGCCCAATTTCCACTATCAACTTTTGCCACGAGTTCTTGATGACCGCGAACTCCCCCGACAAAATCAATACGAGGATCAGAGCGTTGATCTTTAATTCCCAAAAGCGGGTCTAACACTCGCTCGGTTAACTCGGAAACGGCTAAGGCTCGAACGGGATCTTGTTGGCTGTTACTTGTCGGATCTTGCCTGGGTTTGGCTCGAAGCCATTGTTTCTCCAGGTACAGGTCGAATCCCGCTTGTGGGGGATTTCCGGGTTCGGGAATTGCAGTCAACTCAAAGTTGGACGCAAGAGCTTCCCGTAACTGTTTCGGAGTCAGGCCGTTCAGGTCGCGAACGACACGGTTATACGGAAGAATTTGAAGTTGATCGTGTGGGAAGATGACTGACAAAAATCCTTGTTCGTGGGTACTGGTTCTTGCAGAACCGTTGGCGTCGCGATCGGCTCGTACTCGGCTGGCAGCAGCCGATCGATGATGTCCGTCGGCAATATACAACGCGTTAATTTTTCGAAAGTCATCGATGATTTGTTGAATGGCAGATTCATCATGCACGCTCCACACCGTGTGCTCAACCTTGTCGTCGGCTACGAAGTGGACGTCTGGTTTGGCGTTTGTCATGTTGTTGAGCCAACGTGTGATATTTTCAGTATTTTGGAAAAACAGTAACACTGGGCCGGATTGGGATTCATGCGTCGTAATAAGTTGAACCCGGTCATGTTCTTTGACTGGACGTGTGTGCTCATGCTTTTTTATGATTCCGCGGTCGTACTCGTCGACTGACGCGAGCGCGACGAGACCAGTTTGTTTATGTGAACCCCATTTCTGCCGGTAGATCCCTAGCAACGGCTTTGATTCTTGTACAAGAAATCCTTTTTTTAAAAGATTTTGTAGATTCTCGGCTCCTCTTTGATAGACCACTAGAGAGTAGGGATCGACTTCATCGGCCAGTTCAAGCTCAGCCCGGCTCACCCGCAAAAAACTTTGTGGGTTTCCATCAGCAAGAGCACGCGCCTCTTGTAAGGACATCACATCGTAGGGGGGAGCGGAAACCTGGGCAGCGAATTCGGGCTTCGGTCTCACGGCACGAAATGGAGTAATCGTGGCCATAGTCGTATTCTCCTTTTGAAAACATGCCCATCGAGTGAGGGACTCAACTTATGTTTTCAGAGGGTTCGAGGAAATAGTGTTTTTTGTGTGTGTATGAACGACAATTTTTGAAATATAGCTGAGGTGGTTCTGTAATAACCAAGGATTGAGATCCGTTTTTTCTAATCAAGGAAATTCAATGACGAGGTTATGTAGGACTCTCATTCAGCAGCTCGGCTTCACATGTCCACCCGTCTCCAGAAAGACCATCAACGGCCTCAACAATCTGGCTGGTCTTTACCGTTCCATCGGTTTTGATGATGGCTTGTCCTGCCTGAGACGTAAGATCCATTTCCTGAACGCCTTGCAGGGTTTCGAGTGCTGTTCCAACGGCGCCAAGGTACAGTTCACAATTGTTCCCACTGAGTTTCAAGGTCACGTTGGTGGGGTGACGTATTGATTCTGAGTTTTCATTACTGCATCCGAATGCTTCCACCATGAAAAATCCTATGATAAGAACTATTGTGAGCCAGCGAAAAAGCCCGTATGTCTTATAGAATAGGATTTTTCTCCTCACGTCTTGTGAGGCCATGTCTTTCGTTCCTCTCTTGTTCATAGCCTTATCATACCTTATAGCCTGAGTAGAGTGAAATTGTGAAAAATCTCACTCGTAGACTGACAAGACAGCATGATGTTCATTGAATGATGCTTCGCAAATTCCCCTCAATCTTTTGCCAATGCCGGCGCATTAATCTCATAAATTTTTACCCATGTTGAATTGCTTGTATTTTGTAGTGTAGAAGGAGCATAGATCGCCCGACTTTGGTACGTTGCTGAGTAACGTGACAAGTCATGAATCCGGACTTATGTGTTAGAGAGAAAGGGTAAGAGCGATGATGTTCCACATCCGAATGTTATGGGTAATGATGATTGGGAGCAGTCTCTTGCTCGCTATTCCAGGGAATACCACAATTGCAAGGGTGTTGGGTCACGCGGTAGGGCACTTATTTTCAGCGTTATTGTTGGCTTCAGTTCCGATCGTGGGCTATTACCTTTTATACAAAGAAATTGGGGAGAAGGAAGTGACCTTGATTATTCTGGCTGCATGGTTCTATTTAGTGATATCACAAGCCTTGGGTTTTTAAATGCTCAGAGATGAGATTCCCACATTTCCAGGAAAATACGGACATGTTCTCAAGAGTGATGTAAATTGTCTGTCGAACGTGAGAATATTGATTCACATTTGAAAGAGCTGACTAAATGTGGTACCTTTGCACTATATATAACTACTAGTGGTAGTATGAGATAGAAAATCCTCATTTGGCATCATTATTGAGTCTATTCATCACCATCTGCAGACTTCCCTTCCTTCAATCAACAAGTGAGGCAACCAATGAGTTTCTGTAGAGTTCTCCATCTAAGACCCTTCCTTGTGCTTCTCATGCTGATGTGGATGGTCGGCTGTTCCGGCAGTCTTGATTTTGTGGACTTAGATCCTCAAACGGTTGGGTACCAAGCGCCGGTTCCGAAGGCCGGTACGCGCGTTGTGGTGTGGGGAAATCATTCCTTGGCTGTCGATAATGCTTCGATGTGGCTTCATCAACGCGGACTTATCGTGTTAGATCGCACCAAGTTGCAGCAAGGACTCAATAACAAAGGGGGCAGACTAACGGGGAGTTCAAAAGATTGGGCGAATATCCTTGAGGCCGGAAAGAATATCGGGGCGGATCTTGTGGCATTTGTAGAAGTGTCGAATGTAAAAGAGGGACAGAAATTTACGTTGTCTCAGATCCGGTCTGCGCCGACGTTTTCACTGACGGTAGAAATACGAGGGGTGAATCCCGAAACCGGCGATATTGTCACGAAATCGAAAGCGTGGCAAACCGGCCCATCACAGAATTCAGATTTTGTCATTGAAGACTTGACGGCTCGTGCTCTTGTCGGAGCCTGGAAGTCTGGTCCATCCGAATACAAAGTTTTAGCCTTTGATGGAGAAAAGACTCAAGAAGAAGCTGGCAAGAGTCAGGACCTCCTGCCTCTGATGAATTCTCAGGATTTACCCCATCAAAACGACGTGAACGTCATTAACGAAAAAGACCCTGTCGCGTTACTCGATCATAATGAGGTGAATCCTACTGCTGTGAACCAAGACCCATCACAGGGTCAGCGTCCCGGGTCGACCATCCGAACGGAAAATGCGAGCAATCATCAAGCATTGGTGAGTATGGAGGCAGAAAAGCCTATCGCACCCTCTCGTCAAAATGCCGTGGTTGACCTTCCGAACAATCGTCAAAATCACAATTCTGAAAAGGTTCGGACGGTTCTGAAGACTTCTTCCGACCGTTCAGATCTCCATCATGAAGTCGACTCGACTTACTTGAATGAAATGGAGCCAGCTTCTTCCTCTCTAGAAAAAAGCTCTCATTCCGGATCGGATAGTGTGGGTTCACAATTAGCGAGCGGAGCGTTGTCAATTCTGTATACTCCAGTCAAATTGGTCTACGCAGGACTTGGAGGAATTTTCGGTGGCTTGGCATATGTGCTCACTGGCGGGGATGAAGAAACGGCTCATACGATCTGGACCGCGAGTGTCGATGGAGATTATTATCTCACACCCTCACATTTGAGAGGGGACTCCTCTGTTGAATTTATGGGTGCTTCACAACAAAAACCCGTGGTGAATGTTCCAGAGTCTGAAAACCCTTATGTAGCGCATTCCTCAGACTTTAAGAAATGAGCGACGACGTTTTGCGAGTATTTTCTTGCGATGACATGATAATGGTGTGATGTAAGGCGTCGCGTAGGTCTGAGCGGAGGTTTCTCTCATTTCAACGTGGTTCTTCTTGCAAAGAATGACTGATACGGTTTGGTCCCAGCCCCTTCGGAATCCATGAGGATTCCCATCCATCGTGTCGTTTCACTTCCTTCCAACGCAATTTTCACAATCATCGTCATAGGGACGGAAAGCAGCATCCCAACAGGCCCCCAGACCCAGCCCCAAAACACCAAGGAGAGAAAAACGACTAAT
>BQIU01000114.1 GCA_021603905.1 Nitrospirales bacterium | reverse complement strand
AACTTGGCGACGGTTGCGAGGATTTAGAGAGTTACCCAAAGTCATCGCAGGTATTCAATTTACTGATGGCATGGAAGACACAAGCCCAAACTCAGTCGCCGCGTGAGCAACGTTTCGTGCACTAGATTTGACAATAACTCTATGATGATCCTCAAAACACCATAATTAGCCAAAGTATTTACACCTAGAAAAATACACGCTTTCAAACGAATTTCCACTCTATTGGAAATCGACGCGATTCTGGAGTGACAATTTGTCAGCTTACGGCCACGCTTTTACTTCCGCGAAAATAAGAAATTCCACAGTGACACTTTTCAGTAATTGAAGTGGAGCCGAAGAAATCGATGACAATCGGAAGGCTTAGGAAGATGGCAGTAAAATGGAAAAGCTTTCCACCATGCCCGACAAGAAACACCGAGAGGTCTCACACAACATACTGAGTCTCGCGGTTACCACATGATGGGTGGCGATGTCCGGGAAGTTAAGGGGAGTGGCTACGATTGATAGGACTGAAGAGCTTGCGACAACGGTCATGAGCCACAAGTCTAGAAGCGATCGTTATTGGGGAGGTGAAATTCTAAACGTGGTGAAGGTTGTCTTTTCGACGAGACCAAGAATACCCGGTCACCCAACCAAACCATGAAAGCACTACAACAAAACACGCCAAGAAAATCATCAGCATGACAAAGGTTATTTTACTTAGCATTGTCCTCGCCTTTCGAGTTCATGAGCCTTTCAGTATCCATTGTCGGAAGAATCAATTCAGAGCTTGAACAATCTCCTTACGCTATACTCTCTTGTAATTGTAATACCTTCTAGGCTCATTTGTACACAGGGATGAACTAAACCATTTATTTTCAAAAGATTTCATTAAAGAAAGCATATCTTATGCCCAGATAGAGAAATGACTGTAAAAAATCTTATTCAGACAGAGTTTACATCCACCACACACTAAACATATTTATATTTTTAAGCATAACGCATACCACCTTGCCAAGAAACAGGACACATCAGAATCAAACTACATTTTTTTATCTATGGCGATGCCAGATGGTTTGATGGAAACGTTTGCCTTTCGGTCGGACTCTCACAAGTGATATCACGGATCTGGATACCTCGAAACAATCTGACAAACCACCGCTCACATAATCTTCTCTAACAATGCGCAGGCTTTAGGAAAGTCATCCCGACAACTCAGGCTCAAATCTTTGAGCCCTGCATCGAATTGCTGAAGTCGAAGGTATGACAATCCACGAAGGTAATAGGCATGTGCCTTACTCAATCCATCCAAGCCTAACTGCAAGGCCTCGGACACATCATCTATCACGTGTTGAGAGGCATTCATACTTGCATACACCCGGCCTCGAAAAAAAAGGTCGCTCGACCGTTGGACGTTTCCTGACTGTGATTCCTGAAGAACTCGATCAATATCCGATATCGCTTGAGTTGGATCGTTCAGCTGAAAATAGATAGAAGCACGCTGGCGATAACAATCGTGTAATTCTAGATTATTTTGCGTTGTTCGATTGGTGAGTAAAAAGGTTTGAATCGATCGAGAAAGTGCCGCAAGCACTGTTTGAGACTGATATCGTGTCAATGAGGTATGGCTTTGAGAACAGGCCTGATCGCTCTGTCCAGGAGCAAGAGCCATGGTGTCATTGTTTTTGCGAACTGACTTTTCTGGTACGTTCACAAACGTTGATGGTTTATTATGGCTTGGCAGAGGACTTTCAGTCAGGGACTGCCCGGGCTCCCTATCAACAAAAATACTAGAAGTAATATCATTTTCCTTCTTAGATTTCTCCTTCACTCTATGACTATTTGCTTCAGCTAACATGACTTCAGTTTCTGAAGGAGCAAGCATTTTCTTTGCTTGAGATCCTGAAGGCTCTTTCCTTAATACCAATTTCGACGTTGTGTTCGGCGACCTTAACGCATTCTCTGCCGCCGAAGGTTTTTCCTTTTCAGCGCCAACGAGCCTTGATAAGGTTCCTTCTTCATCTGAATTCAATCGTCCTGTTTTTTCGTGACTATCCAGTGGCGATTTCTTCTGTACAACAACTTCTTCCGTCATTATTTCACTTGGGGTAGAGCGAGGCAGCGGATTCTTACGCTCTTTTACCAAATCCTGGCCTTGGTCCAACATTTCCTCCTGCGGAGCACCGACGGACTTCAAGCGATCATCAGGCAATGTCGGGGCAGACAGACTCGGCGATGGCATGTGAATGGGTTTTTCATTAGTTGTTTCTGCTACATTTTTCACCGTCTTACCCGTGATTTTCGGGAAAGACGGCGTGTCCTCATCATGGACCTCTAGATGTTCCTGTGCCACAGAAACATTGTCAATAGGTAAGACCGGGGATTTCTTTCTCTTATTCACCAACGTATCGCCTTCTCCTGAAATCGGTTTCTGAGGATCGTTTTCGACTTCCTTCTCACTCGAATAACCCGGTACGGCTATCGCCTCGATGCCAGGGAACGGCACCTGAGAAATCTCATACCATTTAGGAAGCTCCGTCTGTCGTATCTCTCCATCCACCCACAGAACTGATAACGGCTCGTCCTCTAAGATCACGTTCGGCATTTGGGGTCCAACAGTGACAGGAAAGTCTAAATCTCCTCTCATATTATTGGGCAATTCCGACCCAACCAATCCTAAAAGCTGTCCACCATCTTGTTCTAATATTTGAATACCGGAAGATTCCATCGCTGCAGCGTCTTTCACAACAGCCTGAACCTCGTTAAAAGTCTCAGGGTGCTCCCCTCTCTCGTCTCTCAAATTCAACGAATGAGATTTTTCGGCGATAGGGATGCTGAGATCTAGAGAATGGAATGCACCATGTTCAAGTTTGGTCGTTCCCTGGGCAGTCCAACGTTCACTGTGTCCAACGCACCCCTCGAGCAAAATCGTAGACAAAATGATCAAAAAGAGGCATCTTTGGCACAATTTGGCGTTCACACACATTTCTTACTGTCTACAGCAAGTCATACGTTTCAAGCGTCGTCAGTTATCTGAAACAGCGATCACTCCCATCATTGATTGAACGGAGCCATGCGGACATGGACATACCTTCCCACTTCATTTGTCGGTAATTTTTATAAAAATCTAGAAAGGAGACGAAAGAGGTGAGTGTGAGCAAGCCCTTGCCAGTTACACAATATCAATCACGATGGGAAGGAAGAGGCGAATCGACAATGAGGACGAGCCCCGACAAGGCATGCGTTTCAACTGAGGGAGCTTGGGCGTGATTGTTTTTAGGACGGAGCGCTCAAAAAGAGTTCCTCATGCAAACAATATCGTGAAGGCTTCTTGATCTATCAATGACAGGAGTCCAAGCTCTCCCAGCGTCATAACTGACGTCAAACATCGGATGTTATTTGAAACAGCTATCGGCATAGGTTTCACGACATTTCATCATTCTTTAATTTTCAGCATAATCCACGTTTGGTTCATCTAGCGCTAAGATACATAACGTTTTCAATAATAGACGATTCGCCGCCTCAGGTTCGCCGTAAATGCTTTCTACCATTTTCTCATATCGCTGTTTTCGATCGAGTCCCTGAGCCAGCCCAAGGAGACGAGCGGTGTTGTCTAGAGTATGGACACCCATTTGGCTGGCCAATGATATTTCTGTATTCTTAAAGACAAGTAAATTTCGCATTGGAAAATCCTCCCTTGAAATAGTGATTGATTGAATTCACATTTCTGTATGAGAGCAAGCGCAATGCCATCGGGATATTTCACAAGAAAGCAAAAGCCAATGAAAATTTTCTCCTCAAAAATCAACGCCTTTCACTCACATAGACCAAGGCACCCCCCAGACATCTTCCGTTCATCTGCCTGTATCTAGAAAGATAATCCCTGTATCTATTTGGATTTTGACAGTCTAGCCAAAAATATGACAGGACGATTGTTCCTCGAGGCCATACGTCTAAAGCAATCGCAACGTGTCGATTCGAAAACAGCCACTCATTGAGTGAGGAAGAGAGGGGGAAAACACCACGTTGTGTCCCAAAGCGAAAAATGAAGGAAACTTAAGAGATTCTCAGAAAAGGAAGGCTCAGGCCGGTTTTGCTTGAGAAACCGATTAGCTGAGACTCTCAGCGAAATAGAGACAGGGCGAGATTAGACACGGAAGCAAGAGGGGGCTCTCATCAAACAGGATCTACTTGTTGAGTTTTTGCAATCTTTGTTGACGACGCATTCACCAATATCATATTTATTTTTCAACTTCATTTGTTCGAGTATACACGATCTCCATCATACGAAATTCTTGTCCAGTTTGGTCTAAGCTAAACATCTCATATCGATGATGATTCTCATCAACAAACGTGATGACCCCACGGTAGGCTCGCTGCCCCATCAGGGCATCCGTATATAGTCCCTGGTCTGTTAATGTCTTTTGACCAGGATCATAGGTGCCTTCGCCGGTCATCATGCCCGTTCCCATATTATCCATCCACACCGTTTGATATTTTCTCTTTTTGTTATCAAATCCCGTAAAACCCAATCCGTCAAACGGCTGTCCCATCGATATGCCCTTTGAGCTGTGCTGGAGGTAACGACCTCCCATCAGCCACTTGGTTTCACTCGTGCCTTTTGATACTTCAGGAACACTGCCAGGCTTGATCCACCATTTCACCACATGGCTCCATGTCCCAACCAACGGATTTAATACTTCATGATTGTCACCAGGAGACGCATACGCCTGCCATTTGGCCATCATCGTTTCCATTGCAGAATCTATGGCCTCAGGCTGTGATGTTTTTTGCTGAGAAGCATCTCCCCCATACCCTCCACTCACAAACAAGAGACAGAGACTGATGACTCCGCATACTCCAATGATTGCTCGTTGAGAAATACATGGCTTCATGAACTTACCTTTCTCTACGTGAGTGACATACCGGGTTATAGGCTGCATTCCTCATTTTTCTACCAACAAATCTTGACACACCACAGAAAAAACCACAATCCCTCCCCTCTCTTTCAATTCTTTTTCAGCAACGTCCCAAGACATCTTTTCACATCGTGTCCCCCATCGAACTTCACAAAACCTCTCGCTAAACTCCAAATCGAGTCTTTCCTCGAATCCAAGCAACCTGTTCCTCTCGCGTGCCGTTGATTACAGCTTTTTTTCAATTTTAGCCCAAGAGTCACGTAAGGCAACGGTCCGGTTGAATACGAGCCGGTCTCGCGTCGTATCAGGGTCCACACAAAAATATCCTTGTCGCTCAAATTGGTACTGGGCTCCAGGCCTGGCTTCGGCAAGACTCGGTTCTACTTGGCAATTGCTCAAGATTTGCAACGAGTCAGGATTGAGGTACGTACGAAAATCAGTTCCATGTTTCTCATCAGCAGGATTGGCTTTCGAAAACAAGGGTTCATAGAGCCGGACTTCTGCAGGCACGGCATGCGCAGCTGAAACCCAATGAAGTGTGCCTTTCACCTTGCGACTGGCTTGCGACATTCCACTTCGGGTTTCCGGATCGTAAGTACAATGCACTTCGAGAACCTCTCCCGTCTGATCATCTTTCACAACATGCTCGCATCGAACTATATAGGCATAACGGAGACGAACCTCTTGCCCCGGGGTCATACGGAAAAATTTTTTCGGCGGATCTTCACGAAAGTCATCCTGCTCAATATAGAGTTCACGTGAAAAGGGCACGGTTCGTGACCCTGCAGCGGCATCTTCCGGATTGTTCACAGCACTCATGTCTTCCGCCTGGCCTTCCGGAAAGTTATCAATGATCACCTTCAACGGGCGTAACACAGCCATCACGCGAAGGGCCCACTGATTCAAATCTTCACGTATGGCATGCTCCAACACAGGCATTTCAATCGTACCATCCCGTTTGGCCACTCCGATGTGTTCGCAAAAATTCCGTATAGATTCCGGTGTATAGCCTCGACGACGTAAACCCTTGATCGTCGGCAAACGAGGATCGTCCCATCCGGCAACATGACCTTCGTCGACTAACTGAAGCAACTTACGCTTACTCATCACGGTATAACTGAGATTCAGTCGGGCAAATTCAATTTGCTGGGAGACACAGGCGACATTGCACGACTTGAGCACCCAATCATAGAGCGGACGATGATCCTGAAACTCCAGTGTGCACAATGAATGCGTAATGCCTTCTAGTGAATCCGAAAGCGGGTGTGCAAAATCATACGTTGGATAGACGCTCCAAGAACCGCCAGCTCGATAATGAGGTTGTCGACGAATACGATAAAGCGTTGGATCGCGAAGATTGATATTCGGAGAGGCCATATCGATTTTTGCTCGAAGCACATGCGCCCCATCTTCAAACTCTCCTGCACGCATTCGTGCAAACAGATCAAGGCTCTCTTTAATGGATCGAATTCGATGAGGACTATCAATCCCAGGTTCCGTTAACGTTCCACGATTTGAGCGAATCTCATCAGCCGATAAACTATCCACATAGGCGTTCCCATCTTGAATGAGCTTCATGGCAAATTGATAGAGACGTTCAAAATAGTCAGATGCGTGATAGAGCCGATCTTCCCAATCAAATCCCAACCATTTGACATCTTCTTGAATAGACGTGACGTAGTCGACATTCTCCTTGCTGGGATTCGTATCATCGAATCGGAGATTACAGAGTCCTTGCTGTTCTTCCGCCACACCAAAATTCAAACAGATTGACTTGGCATGACCGATATGAAGATGGCCATTGGGTTCGGGAGGAAAACGTGTATGCACATGTCCTTCATGTTTTCCCTCCTGTACATCTTGAGCAATAATGGTGCGAATAAAGTCTTGGGAACCTGAGGAACTGTCCGAGGTCATATTACTCCTTTTCTGAGAATCAATGTATCTCTCAAACCTTGACGGCCTAATACCTAGTCCTGTAATTCAGCCATAGTACCGTAATTACTCATGATGCAGAAACTCCAGCAAAGCAATGTCCGACGATTCTGACAAACACGAGACTGTGACGATAATCCAACAACGAAGATTTTGGTGGTGGCTATTGGGACTTGCGATACTCCCGGTCGCTGCATACGGCTGTTTCCCATGGATGGCCACTACTGCGCTCACAGAAGGCTTGAAACAACATGGATTCCGGCACGTCTCAATTCAACTCGGATATCCGACGACTCAGACGCTGACTATCCACAAACTCGCATTTGAAAAAGATCTCGCTGAGGAAACCTATCAAGGCACCTTCAAGAACATTAAATTTGAATATCACCTTTCTCAACTCTTTAATGGGCGTGTATCACAAATTACTATCGAAAGCGGGGATTTCATCATTAAGCCCTCATCCGCTATATCCACAACCGAGAAAGAAAGAAATGGCCCTTCGTCATCACAAGATTCATCTTTTACCACAGACGAGTTGCTTTCGCCCCTTCCGATGCTCCCTTTTGAACAGCTGTTGGTCGGTGACATATCGATTGATCATACCCAGGCAACCGATCCCTTACAACACATCCTGGTCGCTGGAACGGTGGACGCGAGAAATCAAGAGCTGCGTACTCACTTCAACATTCAGGGCGCGAACATCCCGGACTACGAAATTACGCTATCGGGAACGTCAATAGGCGACCTCAATCTTGTTATTCTCTCTCCGGCTTCTACGCCACCGACACTTGCCCGCATGACGTCTCAAGCGACGCGCATCGATCAAACCCTTCAGCTGCAGGGTTCACTCAACATCGACATCCCCAATGTTCTGAAACTGGCAGAATTGTTCGTCTCGGTCGAACATGATCTCTCACAGATGACAGGAAACATCGCAGCCGAGTGGAACGGGACCATTCCACATTCGGTGACAATCAATTCTCTTGTGAAAGAAAAAACTGGGACGATAAACGGGACGTTTCAAATCCGCGCAGCTCTTCCACAGTTAAAGACCTATGGTCAAAATATCGACGTGAAGGCCAACGGGACCTTTGCCGCCACCCATAACACCGTTACCTGGACGCTGGCACAGGAGTCAGAAGTCTCAAGTCACGTCCGCGTGGCTCAACTTCAAATTCCAGAACCTGCACGTGCGATTATACCACTCAATGGACATCGACTCTTCATAGACTTTTCCAAACCCCTCTCAGGTCAAATTGATTTAAAGAGTCAGCCCCCGGTTTTACGTATGAACGGGCTCATTCATACACGCTATAGCATTGAAAATTTCCCGATCGATCTTCAATTTTCTTTAACACAGATGACAGGCTCATCGATTCAGAATCTTTCAGCAAAGGGAACGTATTTTTTTTCAGGAACAGTAGGGAAGCAGCTCGAACCTTATGCCCCCATCAAACAGTTAACCTGGAAGCTTTCAGGGGAGGCTTCTTTTGAAAACGAAGCACTGACCGCATCACTGACACCGCAATCTTCCTTACACATGACGATGCTCCCGATCAATGACCTTCTCGTTCCTCAAACTGATGTTATATTTCTGAAAAAATTTACGGGTTCCTACCATCTGAAGAATCAACGATGGGAAACGAATCCTCTTGTTCTCAAAATCAACACGCCTCAGATATCTTGGGAAGATAAGACCCTATCGATTCAAAATATCAAGCTCTCCATACATGAGCTGAACGGATCTCTCTCAACGTGGCAGAGCGCGGGACAAATTGTTCTCCTGGGTATGGCAACCACTATCCAAGATGTCACACCTCCAACAACTCATTGGAAATTTCGATTTTCTGCAAATCCGGAATCTCTCCTTGTCAATCTGCTGGGACAAACTTCAGACACGCAGATCTCAATCTATGGACGGCTGCACCAAGACTTTCTCACCCAGCAGGGCCATTTCCATATGAAACTTGCCCCAATCACATTTTCACCTTCCGCGTTCAATCTTCGAACCAGCATCAAACCTTGGGCCTACCCACTCGACATCACCACCGGACAGATTTCTGGTAAGGCAGAAGCCTCTTGGATGCTGCCAAGAGATACTGACAAAAAGTCATTTTCCATTACACAAGCAAAGGCTGACATCAATATTGATCGCCTTGGAGGACATTACGAGAACATCATTTTTGATGAGTTGAGTACGAAAATGGCATTTGTCGGCGCTGATAGATGGGCCATGCCGAGCCCAGCGTCCCTCACATTGGCAAAGTTGGAAACGGGGGTCTCTATTTCCAATCTGTCTATGAATTTCCAGTTGAACCCGATCTCAGACTCCATCATACCTCGTGTGGAGATTAGTCGTTTTTCAGCAGACATGTTTGAAGGAAAAATTTCTGGTGATGACTTTACGTTCGACTCTTCTGAGCCTAGACAGCAACTGAGACTCCATGCTCAAGGGCTGGATATTGGGGCCATTCTCAATCTCGAGCAACAAGAAGGCCTCCAAGGTACTGGCCTCATTGATGGCACTATTCCTGCCACACTCACCGAGAAGGGAGTTGAGGTGCACAACGGGAGGCTTGCCGCTCGCCCGCCAGGTGGCATCATTCGGTATAGAACGGCAGAAGGCACCGCAGAGACACTGAAACAAACGAGTGAGAATATGAATTTAGTTTTGCAAGCACTGAACAATTTCCACTATGATGAGCTGACTATAGGCGCCGACTACGACCATAACGGGAAGCTGATGCTTGCAACCAAGATTAAGGGGAAAAATCCTGACCTCCATCAAGGAAAACCTATTCACTTTAACCTGAATGTTGAAGAAAACATCCCAGCCCTCTTACAGAGCCTCCAAGTCGCCAAAGATATCGAAGGCAAAATAGAAGAACTCCTCCAGCGCTCAGAAGAAAATCTCCTTGAAGGGCTTTAGTTTCGTACGTTTCACGCGACTCGACAGGATAAGATGGACCCCCGAAACGTCTCACGACCTATGCGTTCACATTTTCATAAAGGTCAATACACCATGAACAGACCTCACCCGTTCCCAATCTTATCCATTCTGGCCTTCATCACCGCTCTGCCATTATTCATCGGCTGCACCCCAACAGCGCGGGTGGAAGTAGCCGCTCCAGAAAAACCGATTACCATAAACCTCAATGTCAAAATTGATCATGAAGTTCGAGTCAAGGTTGAAAAAGAACTCGACCAAGTGCTTTCTGAAGATAGTGACCTCTTCTAGTCAGAATGGAGAAAGAGATGACACAACAACATCGTTCAATAATCCTTCAACTATTCACGATTCTGCTCATCACTGTAAGCCTTCACGCAGGAAACACCGCATTCGCTGCAACACTTGATGAAGCGAAATCACAAGGTTTTCTCGGAGAGACAGTAAGTGGGTATCTTGCGCTTGTCACTCCAACGGCCCCGCCAGACATGAAAGCGCTGATGAATGAGATCAATCAAAAACGAAAAGACAAGTATCAGGAAATTGCGAAGAGGAATAAAACGACGCTGAAGGCCGTAGAAACATTAGCCGGAAAGACGGCACTTCTGAAAACCGAGGCAGGGCATTATGTTCAATTGCCAAATGGCCAGTGGCAGAAAAAGTAATAAACGCGGGTTCTACGCTGTGCAAATTATAATGTCATAACTCGGTTCTGACCTGACAGGGTGTGATAGTTCAGCTCAAAAGCGGACGTTGGGAATAGGGTCGGTTATCAGGCGGCAGTCGGCGAAAAGCGGCCGTTAACCTTCACTTCGGAAACCCTACCCTCGTCAACAATTACTGATATTTGAGCTCTCCATCTACCACAAAGGCTCTTTCCGACTTAGCGGGACGTCCAGATCTCGATTGATGTAGATTTCCAGGAATCCGGGGAGCCCGCCCGCCTTAACCATTTCCTTGAACGGTTGATGATATCGCGGATCACTGCTCTCCGTTAGAATGACAATACGCCAGGTATTCAAAGGGGCATCTTCAGTCCCCGCGACGCCGTGCTCCACATGAAACAAGGGCTGATATCCGTTGGTGCGGATGGTCTCACCAGTCTCAGTTTTCAGTTCGTCTCGCCCAAGAAAGATTACCCTCTGCTCTTTGTGGGTAATGAAAACTTCTTCGAATACTGGTCCGGTCGTATCTTCAATGATCCAAGCTTTGGCATCTATTTCCCTAACAAAATGCTCAGTGCCATCATTGTAAGAGTCACGACCCCACGAATGGTCGCGAGAGACAACATAAGGGATGTACTTAGCAGGATTCCACGCCTTCTTAAGCTCCATGTCCCAGAGCATACTGCGCGTCAGTTGAATGGGCTTGATGACCTCGTAACAAGCACTTAGCACCTCGTTGACATCAACTGCCGGTAACTCAAACCGCGTGTTTCGCTGGTTTTCCCATTCGCTTTCGAATTCCTCGTTTGCCCTAGCGAACGAATGACCTGTATTTCGTACAGTGTTCATTGGCCCTCTCCTCCTGATCAACGTTTCCACAGTACCACGTTAAATTCAGGTGGTACCGGATAGCAATAGACATAAGTCATGACATGAAAAATGAAAATGCAAGCTCATGAAGTTTACGGTTAATTAGCATAGGTCACTCAGTCATTCGATTCGCTATTTTCACAAATTCATCAATAGTTGCCTTTAACATCCCAGCCTGACGGTCATCTTTCAGGTATCCATTTTCGTCAAATGCCTGAAAACCAGAGCCAACGGCAACTTGTGAAGGCACAACCGTTACACCAATATTGCCAAGCATCATCCGCAAGGGTACAAGTCCGCGTAATCCGCCTAATCCACCTGGGGAGACGGCACCCAAGGCTGCAATTTTACCGTGGAAAGCAATCAGAGACGTTTCCTTTTCTTCATGTGGGCGTGAGATCCAGTCCAATGTGTTCTTCAAAAGTGGGGGCATGGAACTATTATATTCTGGTGAGGCAATGAAGAAACCATCGTGTTCTACAAAAAGCCGTTTGAGTTTTTTGGCGTTTTCAGGAATACCGTCTTGTGCTTCAACGTCACCGTCATATAGCGGCATTTCAAAGTCTTTCAAATCTATGTGTGTAACTTGTGCGCCAGCATCCCGTGCCATATCGGCGGCGAGCTTTGCGAGTTTCTGAGCTACAATAAATAAGTGTGGAAATAACGATGGAGGGCGGCGTACCCTTTTGGGTGAAGCATCACCAACACCCTGCCTGCACAAACAGGCGGAGAAAGGATACGCCAATGCAAGGAAAGCACAATGGAGCAGGAGAGT
>BQIU01000113.1 GCA_021603905.1 Nitrospirales bacterium | reverse complement strand
AAGAAACAGGTATCGATCAGTACAGAGATTGATGACGTAGGACTTCTGAGGGAGGAGATTCTGATAGGCCGCTACGTGAGAAAGAAACGTTGCCTGAGTAATGGCTTTTCCATCTTTCCAGGCGATGATCGAAGAGGGATGACAGTGTCTTAATAACGGAAAAGTATTCATTCCGTTATTTCTTGATACATGTGTCTCGCAAAGTGATAGACGTCATTGTATTTGGTTCTACCCCAATATTCTGGGATTGGCCATAAGTTTATGCAATGAGCGAACTGTGAACTCTACGCAAGAGAATGTCATTACACACGTATTCGACACAGTAACAAAATTTGTGGTCATTTTGGCGACGTTCCTTCATGCTTAGCCTTTTGCGATTTCTTGACTCTTCCCATACGCTTGTCACTTTGTCCTATTACGTTCGATTGCCTCGGACAACGAACGGAGCGAAGAGAAAATTCTTGTATTGTCAGGGTCATCCGAGCGTAATTTATACCCGTATTTTTGAGAAATGACGAGGGCCAATTCAAGCGCATCGATCGAATCAAGGCCAAGTCCCTCACCAAACAATGGATCGAGTGGCTGTATGTCTGAGGGCGTAATCTTCAGATTCAGTGTCTGGATGATTAGTGTCGCAATTTCCTCTTCAAAGGGGGACATGATCGATAACTCCTGTTTCCCAACCCATTTGTCGGTATATGTTCATGCAAGATGTTGATTGTCCTTACCGTATGGGCCGCTGTCAATACACTTTGCTATGTTTACGTACATTGCGGATCTTGCAGACACGCTGAGAAGAAACGCACCTGTTCCTGCTTTCTTGAGACAGCTATTCCCGTAACATATCAATAAAATGAGATTGTAGTCTCTTGTTTGTTGGTCCACTGTTGTCAGTGTGGTCATAGTTTTGTGGCATGGTAATCTTTGATTAATCCTCCGCAAAATTCAGCGACATTCACCTGAGAAAATCCCGACCGTTTGAGTGTCGTTAGGATAATCTCTGGCGAGACACAATGTTCAATGGTATCCCAGAAATATTCCATAATTGTGAGAGCCTCTTGATTTCTTGTTTTGTATCGGGCAATTCGGGGAATAATGGTTTTTAAAAAGAATTTTGCCAGCCGCATCTGTACAAGAGATCGGGGTCGAGATATTTCAAGAATGAGAACCCTGCCGCCGGGTTTCAGGACTCGAAAATACTCTGTGAACGTATGTTGGAGGTCCGAAACATGACGAAGGGCATAGCCCATAGTGACACGATCAAATATTGAATCCTGGAAGGGCAAATGCTCTGCAAGTCCCTGGCTTAAGCGCCTTAACCCATTTTTCTTCGCTTCCTGAAGCATCCCGCGGCTTGGATCATGTCCAACCACGTAGCCTTCTGGCTTCACAAGGTCTTGTGCGCATCGAGCAACTGTTCCCGGCCCGCAAGCGACATCAAGAACGTTCATCCCCTGGGAAAATCCCGATTGGCGAAGTGTATTTGTGCGATGCCAATTTCCAGATCCAAACGATAACGCCTGACTAATCCAGTGGTAGTCCGGAGCGACTTGATCAAATAACTGATTAATCGTACTTTGCCTCTGAGAATCTAGTGCGTAATAATCATTCAGCATCGGGTGGGGTTTAGTCGTTGATTGTTCGGGGTTTTTTATAAGGAAGTGTGGAGTGGAATGCATGATTGATATGAACCCTCCCCATGCTACACACTTTTTGTCATCCCCATTTCTGTAATGTGTGAGAGACAAAAGGTAGTATTCGATGGTTAAGTCACTAAGAGTTTTTAAAAAACCAATCTTCCTGGTTTCGCAATTCAGTGATGATACGATTAGCTAAATCGGCAAACCCCTTTGCTCTCGCATCGGGCGTATACCTCTCAGCTTTGGAAAAAAGGGTATGTCGTACTTCAACCACCGAACTAATTTTGACTGGCCCCAACACACGTTCCTTCTTGTTCACCCACATGTCCACTGATACGGTGAAGTTGTCTTCATATTGAATAATCCCAACGGGGAGAAAAAGGAGGAGTCCGGTAAAAAAGGCTTTGAGAAAGCCAGTCGAATCTTCATCCTTGTTACCATGTGCCACGACCTTTAACTTTAATGGGTCTGTGTGAGGTGGATAAATTGGGTAATGAACCTTGGTGAAGGTTTTATTTTCAACTAATCTTTCCTTTAAAATGGTGCCTAGTTGACAATCTCCCCACTTGAGAGAACTTTCATCTATTTCTAGTCTAATTTCATGTGCGAGTGGTGATGCTTTAGAGGGACGTTCAATAGCATCACGAACTTGTGAAGATGCACCACATCCAGAAAGTAAGCAAACTTGGATCACGCTGATGATGATTAGCGCGAGGCTTCGGATGTTTCTTCTTTTTCCCCAGGGTAACTTTCTATCTGCCAATCTGGATCGTTTTGGCTGGATACCTGTTCTGGTTGAATAACAAATATTCGTTCGTTCGTACAGGCGGACAACACCAGAAGAGATAAGATCGCGAGTCCTAGACAAAGTCTTGCTCCAGTTTTCCACATGGCGTAATCCTCAAGTTTGAATGATTGATAGTTTCTGGATACTGGTTAAGTAAGTTGATTAAGTCAGCGACAACCCTTTTCATCAATGTCATCGTGGCTTTATTCAATGCGGCCGTGTAGTGCCCCTGAGAAGCAATTAAGCCTTGATTGATGCCTTTGACATAGTACTTGCGAGTAGCCTTTAGGCCATCAGGTCTTTTCACTTGCAACTGGACAGAAAAATCGGCTTCATGATCTACGGTTGACCATTGGATGACTGGTTCTATAAACAGCTTGAGAAGCGTGCCATTCACCTCGACGTCTCCCCTGCCTGCATTATCTGTTGCTACTGTAAACCCTGCAACCTTGAGTTCCGATGATAGACGCTCGTGCAGCCATGGTAAGACATCCTTGTTAGGAAAGACGTCGGCCGTATCTTGTCCATATCCATTTTTTTTCATGCCGATTCGGTTGCTGACCTGACGTTTATCTGTAAAGGGTGCCAGGACAAGTACTTGTCCTTTACCTCCAGAAAAGTCAATCGTTGGTCCAGTAAGTGGTAATTCTGCAGTTATATCGGTAAATGCGCAGCCAGACGCCTGGGTTGTCAGCATAGCTGTGAGGCACAGGGCTTTCACGAACGATTTGCTTAGCATGTTTGCATGCCTCCTCTCGTAAAGTTTTAAACTTCAGAGAACTAAATATTACCGTATTAAAATTAATATTAGAAGAACTAATGTTTTTGCTAGGTTCTCGACCTATATAAGAGGCTGATTCAATAATTTTCAAAGATATTGCCAGAAGCATGCGTTGGCAGTCATATGCTATATCCCTTGTTATTCATATATCGATTATGACAAACGTGCCTTAAATTATTCTTGACACATTCCACCAACGGCGTTAGGTTTTGGATTAATGCTTGAAAATGAGAGACTCCTGTATTGACAATAGGTAATCCCATTGTAAACAAAGGAGGATAATGATGTTTGATTACATCGTGAGAGTCCTGCTGATTCTAGGGGTGTTAACAATCACGGCGTGCCATTCGACTCCGCTTCACATCCCGACCGCTCCTCCAGGGCCAGATGAAGAAGTTCTTGGACCAGCGACCGGTAACTCCACAGGGTTAATGTTGTTCCAATTTATTCCCATCAAACAAAATGATCGATTTCAAGCGGCCTACAACGAAGCTCTTAGCAGCAAGGGAGCCACACGATTGGTTAATCCAACCATTAGTGAAAGGTGGTTTTGGGCTTGGATTCTCAATGGCTATAGCTTTACGGTAACGGGCACAGCGGTTAAGAAAAAATAACCAGATTATTGATTTCTCCAGTGGTGAGATTTTCTTGTTTTTGCTCAAGGTAATGAGAGTTGATGCAGTGCATGAGTCTTAACACGTTGGTCAATTGACGAGACGACTTGATTTTTTCGCAATGGCCTTTTGTCTTGCTTTCAGAAAAAATCCTTCCTAGATATTCTTCTCACGTGGTAGGCTTAAAGGATTGTGAGCCTACCACAACCATTCCACCTCGTCCTCATCAAGCCTTCTCATTATGATGACCAAGGGTACGTCATCCAATGGGAACGGTCAGCGATTCCTTCGAATAGTTTAGCGGCATTACACGCTATTGCGATGGATAGCGTTGAGCGTGAGGTTTTAGGGATCGATGTCGACATGACGATCGATGCCTATGACGAGACCAATACGGTTATCCCGATTACGCGCATCATCAGGAAGTTTAAACGTGGAGCAAGAGGCCTTGTCGGCCTTGTTGGTGTCCAAACCAATCAATTTCCTCGTGCCGTTGATCTGGGTAAGATTTTTCTTGATGCCCAAATTCCGGTCATCATCGGAGGGTTTCATGTCAGTGGCTGTTTAGCCATGTTGCCGAAGATCCCTGGGGACATACAGGATGCCATGGACCGTGGAATGACCATGTTTGCCGGGGAGGCTGAGTATCATTTCGATGAAGTTCTTCGTGATACGCATCAAGGAACATTAAAACCTCTCTATAATTTTTTGTCAGATAATCCTTCCTTACAAGAAGCGCCAGCTCCTATTTTGCCATTGAATATTGTCCGAAAAACTTTTCGGCGTCTTGCAAGTTTTGATGCCGGTCGAGGCTGTCCCTTTCAATGTAGTTTTTGCACAATCATTAATGTTCAGGGTCGTACCTCACGATGGCGGTCGGCAGACGATATTGAAGCGTTAGTGCGTGCCAATCTCCAGCAGGGCATTAGAAGATTCTTTATTACTGATGATGATTTTGCAAGAAATAAAGGGTGGGAGGAAATCCTCGATCGCCTGATTCAACTGCGAGAAGGTGAAGGGCTCCCGCTCTCTCTGGCGATTCAGGTGGATACGGTGTGTCACAAGATTCCAAGATTCATCGAGAAGGCGGTGCGAGCTGGTTGTTTTAATATTTTTATGGGTCTTGAATCGTTGAATCCACAATCTCTCGCTGATGCAAAAAAACGACAGAACAAAATTTGGGAATATCGAGAAATGCTGCAGGCGTGGAAAAATCATGGATGCACGATTGTGGCTGGGTATATCATCGGATTTCCTCAGGATACGCCTGAAAGTATTGCCCATGATATTGACATTATTAAAAAAGAATTGCCAATCGATCTTCTTGAGTTTTTTTGTTTAACCCCCTTGCCAGGTTCAGAGGATCATAAGAATCTCTATCTTCGTCATGTGTCTATGGACGATGATATGAATAAATATGATCTAGAACATGTCACAACGGATCATCCGCACATGTCAAGGCAAGAATGGCAAGAGGTCTATCAGCGGGCATGGCAGCAGTACTATACCTTTGAGCATTGTGAAACCGTGATGCGACGTGCCGCAGCAAAAGGACAAAGTGTGGTGAAGGTCATGTTTTTTCTTTTGTGCTTCTATGGTTCAATTACTTACGAGGGCATTCATCCGTTAGAAGGCGGGATGTTTCGTAAAAAAGCGAGAAAGATGCGTCGGCCAGGAGTTCCTCTAGAATCGCCATTTCTCTTCCATGTCCACCGAATTCAAGATGAACTAAGCAAAAGTTACCGTTGGATTCGTTTGGGATGGAGGTTGAACCTCCTTCGTCGACGTATCGAAAGTGATCCCAATAAAACGCGATATACGGACCTTGCCATTAGTCCTGTGACAGAGCATTCGGAAGAGAATCTTGAGCTCGTGAACACCTATGCTCAGTATATTCCGATTTCACACATTTCACGTGGTAAAAAAGATGGTCTTGCTTCCGCACGTTGAGGTTTGGGTTTTCAAGGAACTCCATAAACTCTGTCTGTATGGGTTTTCTCCTCAGTTATTCCTTCAAGCGTTTCATTGAAAATTACGTTTCAAGTCTAGTCCTTTTTCAGGTTTTTCATCTCCGCATCGACGAATGTCTGTCATGAAATTTTTCCTGCTCTATCATTTGTTTATCTGGTAAGAAGTGTTTCATTGTCAGGCCAATATGTTTCTTGACATGATTGGTGAAGTGAGTTAGGTATAAAAACTAGACCTAAGAAGGAAGGTTTGTGTTCTATTAACAATTTGTGGAGGAGATGCGATGAAAAAAATTCTCGTTCTTTTTGGTATTGGATTGTATGCTCTCACATTGACAGGATGTGGAATTGGTTCGCTTAATCAGCCAAGTGCTTCATTTGCTCTGGCTGGTATCTATTCTGATGTCAAAGGTGGAACCCAGGTTCTAGACAATGGTGCTACCCCAACAAAAACGGGAAAATCGTGTAGCAACCAGATACTAGGAATTGTCGCAAAAGGCGACAACACTGTAGAGGCAGCAATGGCTGACGGAGGAATGAACAAACTTGTCTACGTAACCTACGAGCTGAAGCATATTGTCTGGGGAGTGTATACACAGCTATGTACTGTTGCTCGAGGGAATTAAGCTTCGCAAGATAGTCTGTCTCACAAAAGTTTTTCTCTGAAATGTTAAAAAGGGTCCTGCCGATATGTGAGTTTCGGTGGGACCCTTTTTTTGCCTAGCTGGAAGTGTCTTTTTACCATTACGTGAACGTGATATAAATTACCTTTCTTCTCCACTCAACATCTTTATGAAAAGAATAGTCTTGCTGGTGGTGGCCGTGATCCTTGTTGGCTCTACAGATGAACTCATGGCACTGGATGAGATCGATATTTATTTGGGAGGATATGCACAAGGAAGCATGCCTTCAGATTCAGATAATGATGTTCAGGCTCTGGGAGGATCTGTCCAAAACCTGTCGATTGGTGGAGGATTGGGAGGGGGAATAAAAGTAGGGTTATTCCACGATATTACTCATAGAATTATCGGTATTGAGCTAGAGTACGGCGGGAATGCAGGAGATCTCCGTTTTCAGCAAATTGGCAGCATTGATAAATCAACTGCTGATCTTGTTGTTTTCCATTCGATGGTGAACTTGATTGTCCGGTACCCTCATGAACACATACGGCCGTATGTTGGGATTGGAGCCGGTTCGTCAAGCGGTCTCTTAATTCATGCGAAAGTGGAAGGAAGGAAGAATAAAAAAATTGAAAGTGCGCTTGCATTCGAACATCAATATTTTGCTGGATTACAAGTCAATTTGAGGGAGCAAATATTTATATTCGGAGAACTGAAATATGTCAGGGCGAATTATCATTGGAAGCAACTTTCCCTTGACTATCGTTCTCAATCTGTTGTGGGGGGGGTTGGATTTCAATTTTAGAGATTGCCCAGTCTTTATAGATGAGAAATCATTTACCCTGTTGTGCATTATAAAATAACAAAATTGAACGTGAATACACCGAAAAAACCTAGTCCATGCTGCGTCAGTATGGTCTATGACATGCTGACAAGAAAAGAAGTTTTTCACTAAAAGAACGCTTGTAGCCGGAGAATGACTTCATTGTCCTGATCTCGGTGATTGAATTCTGTACGTAATGCCCAATTTTGACTAAGTGTATAGCGTTGCCCAAGCGAAAACCTGAAGTCATCAGATTGGTCTCCCAGCGGGTAGTAAAAATAGCCAATGGAGAGTAAGGCTTTCCAGTCATCTGTGAGATTGGTCACGACCCCGCCTGTTGTTCCTGCTCCAACGCGATGATGCTCGTCAAATGCTCCACTGACATTTGCATCAACTTCTGCGAACGCAAAGTAGACCTCCCTTTTCAGTAGTTGAGTTTCAGCCGCCGCGCCGATTCCCAAGTTAAAATTCCCACTGCTACAAAGTTTACAGTTTTTATAGCGAATGGTTTCCATGCCGATATTAAATTTCCAGGATGGGGTATGAAACAGAGTATCAATGGGGGATAGCGAGACGACTTTGGCAAAGGTAAATTGATCTAATCGAAATTGATTGCGTTTTTCGTAGTGACGAAATGTTGCGGCGAGTAATTCAATCTGTGCATCTCGTGTGTATCCGGTATCCGGGTCAAGCAGATCATGGTACCCGGCCCGTATTGATAGTTCTTCAAAGAATTCGTCTTCTCTCCATCCCATGCCGATGCTTGCTCTGGAGGTGTGATGACCCGTTTCTGGCGATGTCGTATATGGTTGGACGTTGAACCGTGGTGATGGAACTTTCACTTTACTACGTTCCAGCAATAGGGGCTGGCCAAGAATTCTTGGGCGTTTACCCTGTTCCTGTTTTCCTAAGCCTTGGTATTGTAAATAGTCAGAGGCCAGATCCATGAGAAAAACCTGTCGATCTTGGGGTAATGTTTTAAATTGAGGATTTCGGACTTGCGTAGGGTCTGAGGTGAGTTTCTCGAGCCACAGGTTTTCTTTCTTCGTTAACTTCTCGCGTTTGCGTTGTATTTGAGTGTTTCTTGCCGGCCGGTAGCTGATCTCTTCGACTAAGCCTTCGTATTCGGTAATTGCTCTGATCGTATCTGCCGGAACGGTCCAAAAGATGTACTGATCAGTCAGGTAGAGTGCCGGATTGGCCACTTCTAGAAGTGACAGGATGTGATACGCACAGTTTTCTTTAAAAAAGAAATAGTCAAAATACGCGTTGCCAAGTTCCCATGTATGCATGAGCATTCGGTGGATTTGTTCAGGTGTCAACGAGAGTTGATATTCCCAGATATCTCGATTTTCGATATCTCGATATTCTTTGACCTTCATGTAGTAGGGAAATGTTGAAAAGAAACCTTTATATCCCCCGAAAATTCCTTTCCAGGCATAATCAAGTCCGACATCTGGAGGCAATTCTGCAGCGTAATTAATGGTATAGGCGAGAATTCTGGTCTGTTCGGTTTGACCGACCTGATTGATGCGGAAAAACGTATGACCGAACATCGAGGCCGGATTATTCATGAACGCTGAAGGAAAAATAATTGAGATGCTTTGGGGGTTGAGTTCTGCAAACCAGGCATCAAAACGTTCGCATGTGACAGAAGGTAACTTGTTATTGTCAAAATTCAGTTGTGTTCGTAGCCAATGGTAGCGTGCTATGAACGCACATTGTGCGGGTTGTTGTGATCTGCCGACTGGTTTGTCCGAAAAGAAATGGCGGAGTGTTTCCATGAGTTCCGATTGAGGGTTCTGCTTGCCTTCCTTACTCAGAAAAAACCCTGGATCATCAACTTCACTCGTATGTCCTCCCAAAAGATTGGTCCGGTAATGTAGAAGAAGTTGCCAGTAGCGTTTTTCAAAAAGACCTTCTTGAGTCGCACGTGCTTGGAGCTCACGGAGGTAGGTGTTGTCGTCAGCTGCGTGTAAGAGGATTGGGGTTAAAGACAGATAAACAAGACAGATGACCGAAGCAAGGAAAAAGGGCCCCAGCCTTTGAGCCAGGGCCCGAGGAGGATTATCGCGTTGAGAGCTGAGCCAATACCGGGTGAGTAACGATTGAATCATTCAAGGCTTTTACCACGGCCTTTGGCGTCGTTTCACCATTATTAAGAAGTGTGGTGTATTTTTCTTGAGTCATGGCAAAAAATTCTGCATGATGATCTTGCGGAATACCCATTAAGGTAGCCATGGAAGCCAAGTGCTCCCCTTGTCCCTGTGCCATCTCTTGAGAAAGATTTTCAAGATTGACCGCGGCAAAGACATTGGCCTTTTCTTTCATGACAATGGTTCCGTCATTTGTACAACCTGAGGTTCCGGAACTTATGCCGAATGTTTGCATGCCTGTTCCGTTCAAGGTGGCCATAAGTACTTGGACCCCAATGGCGTTCTGGTTAGCGCCGCCACCAGATAAGGCAAGGTGTCCCAATCCGCAGCCAGGGCCATTGTTTGGCGGGTTGCCAAATGCAAGCCCTGTGATTCCCAGGGATAGTACCGCTGTCAAACACATCATTGATAACTTCTTACCCATGCGCATCCTCCTAAGTTTATGGTTATCATTGCTCCTGGCCCCCTCATGAGCCATAACTCCCAGAGTATAGCAGAAACATGGGAATTGAAAAGAGAGAATGTGGATCTGGACGAGGTTGAACCGGAGCCAATTATTCGGAAAGGCTTATGGGGCAATTTAGGGTAAGATTAGCCCGTCGGACGCATGTGTTTTTGCCATTGTTGGCGTCGTCGAAGATTTTTTAGCGTTCGATGGCCGTCGAGATAAGCCGGGTGAGCGTGGGTTAAGTTTGTTAATGTTGAGACGGCTTGATCAATTTTCCCATTGTCGATAAGAATTGTTGTAAGGTTGAGCCAAGCCTCGAGGCTGTCGGGATTGTGGGTGAGTAATTTTTCGTATGTTTGAATGGCTTCGTCCGGATCTCCCTGTTTAAGGCAACTTTCTGCAAAGGATAAGTACAAGTGGGTATCAAGAAAAGAGGCATGCTCTTGGCATTCAGCTTGTAGCCATCCCACATTAATTTCCGGGCGAATGGTGGCAATCTTTTGAGCCAAGAAAAACCCGTGAAACGCGTGACGACGCTGTGCACTAGCTTGAAGTGATACTGGGCGTTTTTCATCAGTCTCCAATAATTGAAATCCTCGTTGTATGAGTTTTTTTTGGAGTTCGTGATATTCATAGAAACGGACAGCGATGGTGTCCTCCATTGGAACGTCGGGTTGAATTCCAATAGGGATTTGAAACACCAGGAGTCCTTGATGTTTAAGGACGCGATTAATTTCTTCCAGGTATCGGTCAAAAACTGGGCGTGGCATATGCTGAAATGCGACGTACGAATACACAAAGTCAAAATGACGATTTGGGAAAAGGTTCAGGTCAACACCCGATGTCTCAAATGTTGTCACATTAGGGGTTTCTCGAAGCCAAGTCTTGCTTTTGTTAATCATTTCCGCTGATACATCGACACCGAACAGTTGACGAAAGTGGAGAGCAAGGGGTTTTAACACTCTGCCAATTCCGCATCCAATATCTAATCCTGTCCATGTTTCCCTGTAATATGGACCGAGGGCAGCTAAGATGGCGTCGGCGGTCCGTCTTCCTGAATCAGCAAAGACCTCTTCGTTTTTGTAATCTTCTGTCGCAATCCAATACCGCGTGTGGTGCTTTGCCCGACGGTCCCAATCCTGTTTCATTTTTGTGATAATGTTCATGGGCAATTCCTTGAATGTACGTAGAGTATTGAGAAGATGGTTCAAGCAACACTAGAGGAACTGAGAGAGTTTTTATCCATACTATTTTAAATTCCAGAAAATTTGTCAGTAAATGTCGTTATGTGCATGAGCTATTCAGGAGCTAAAAATTATTTAGCAAAAGGTTTGCCAGACTTCCCTTCAGTTTTTGCAATAGTTCGGGTCTTGATTATGAGTGATGGCACGCATGTTTTGCTTTTCCACGGAGATTTTTAATCGTTGCGAAGAGATTCTATTTTAGGCAACAGACTCCTGGTAGTGGGCAAGCGATGCCTAGCAATATACTACAGTTTAATTGATTGTAAGAGAAATTCATTAGGAACTGAGGAGGGATGAACACAACGGAATTCCGGATTCACTTTTTTTGCTTAAGATAATTCTCGATATTCATTAAGGGGGAAGAACTCGTTCATACTCCAATAAACTGGTTCTTGGAGCTTGTAGAGGCTGTGAGTCACAAGAGTTTACTTATAGCCGTTTCAATTATACCGAAACGATAAAGCGCTACCTTGGACAACTTTGCTATCAGATACGTGATATCAAACATCAATCATTGTCAGTTATAGCCGACTCAATGATTTTTCGTATTCTTGACACATGGGATATCGCGTTGAAAGTCCTCATGGTTGAGCTGGAACGTATTTGTATTCGCTATAATCCAAGCGGGTATAACCTTCCAATGTTTGAAGTAAGAAATCGCGCGGGCTTGGAGACCTTTCATCGACACCTCAGAGGGAAGACCAGGTTCAACGTTGCATGCCAATTCGGATCTCCGTCAAGTAGACAATGATCGTCGCCAAGGCCACCTCAAGTCTACACCTCAGAAGCAGAACTGCGTTGAACGTCAGTTACCTATTGAGGTTACGCAGAATCACACCACAATCGTCGCTACTAGGACACTGTAACCCTCATGGTTCGTATGCCGAGTGCGTCTCAGTAAGAGTTGGACTGACAAAAAGCACTGGCGTGTTACGCGTTCGTGTCTTAGGCCATCTATGATCACACTATTGAGTGACCCTGGAGTATTCTCAGTAAAAATTGAAACGACAAGGCCAGTGGTGCGTTGAGCGTTCGTAGCCTAGGCACTCATCGAACTTATTTGGATTCCCTATAGAACCCTCTGCAAAAGGAACAGAATTCTGTAGAATAGCCCTCATGCAAACCACGATGGAGTTATATTTAAAAGTAGTGTTTGGGTGAGTTGAAAAGACGCGGCGTCTCGGGTTGAAATGGGTGTTGCGAAACATCCTCAACTCAACCACAAAATAGGAGAGACGCCACGATGCAAAAGGATAGCAAACCACAAGTC
>BQIU01000112.1 GCA_021603905.1 Nitrospirales bacterium | reverse complement strand
GGGAGTCGTCGTATAAACCCTAAGGCAAACACCACGTCGTTGAGGGCAACGGTTCAATGCGGGACTCTTGCTTTTTGCTTTGGCAGTCTTCCGAGATCCACGAATCAACTGATTAACGGTAGGCATTTATTTTCCCTGATTACTTTCAGAAATTGTTAAATCTTGCGCAAAACCGATGAAGTATATAGAGCATACCTCATTCTGTCAAGAGATGTTTCTACGATTCTCAAATAAATAATGCACGCTTACTTGCCCCCAGAAGGAACAGCCGTCAACGGACTGACAGTCCCCTCTTCACCTTCCAGCAATTCCGCATTTTGAGCAGGCCCTGGAACGTAAGTCTCTCGGTACTCTGAATAGCCGGTTCCAGCCGGAATTAACCGTCCGACAATGACATTCTCCTTCAACCCACGAAGGTCATCAACACGACCATTAATAGCCGCCTCAGTGAGCACCCTCGTCGTCTCCTGGAATGAAGCCCCAGAGATAAAGCTGTCGGTACTCAAAGAGGCTTTGGTAATCCCAAGAAGAACGGGCTTACCAATAGCAGGCGATCCTCCCTCCGCGAGCACTCGCTCATTTTCATCTTCAAAGTCAAATCTATTAACCTGGGTGCCAGGCAAGAATATTGTGTCACCCGCTTCTTCAATTCGAATTTTACGAAGCATTTGACGCGTAATCACCTCAATATGCTTGTCATTAATGACCACTCCCTGCAACCGATACACTTCCTGCACTTCATTCACAAGGAATTTCTGTAGCTCTCTTGGCCCTAATACTGCGAGGATGTCATGCGGATTTGCCGATCCATCCATCAGGGGTTCACCAGCACGAACCCAATCCCCTTCATGAACATTAACGTGCCGTCCACGCGGAATCGAGTATTCCTTAACATCGCCAATCTTATTATCAACCGTCACCTTCCGCATGCCTTTGACAAATCCACCAAACGAGACCTCTCCATCAATTTCACTGACGACCGCCTGCTCTTTTGGCTTTCTTGCCTCGAATAGCTCGGCCACCCTAGGCAACCCTCCAGTGATATCTTTGGTTTTTGTGGTTTCACGAGGAATCTTCGCCAACACGTCGCCAGGATGCACAATACTTCCCTTCTCGACGAAAATGTGCGCGCCAACTGGAAGTAAGTATCGTGCCTGAGCTCCGGACGAAAGCTTAGCGGTCTTTCCACCATCATCCTTGATTGATAGTCTTGGCCTGAGGTTTGTTCCGGCCTGCTCAATCACAACCTTACGAGATAACCCCGTGACCTCATCAACCTCTTCCTTCATTGTCACGCCTTCGGATATATCTCCAAAAGCAATTTTCCCCCCAACTTCAGTCAGAATCGTTAAAGAGTAGGGATCCCATTCTACGACCTTTTGTCCAATTTCAACTTTCCCACCATCCTTGACTTTAATTTTTGCTCCGTAGACAACAGGATATTTTTCCCTCTCACGACCACTATCGTCGTAGATCGCAACCTTCGCATTTCGACTCATGACGACCCAATCACCCTTTTGAGTTTTGACAGCCATAGAAGGATTATGGAAATCCGTATTCTTTTTGGCATCAAAGCTCAAATACTTCATCTCTCCCTCATGCTTCACTTCAAGCACAGTTTGCTCGACAACCTTACTAGCCGTGCCTCCGATATGAAACGTCCGCATAGTTAACTGGGTGCCTGGTTCACCAATAGACTGAGCTGCAATCACTCCAACTGGCTCACCTTTTTCCACAAGCCGCCCCTTGGCTAAATCGCGGCCATAACACATTACGCATACACCCCATCGAGACTGACATGTCAGGACAGATCGAATACGAACTTGATCAATACCAGCCTCCACGACTTCACGAACACGGGTTTCATCGAGCTCGACATTGGCCTTCACGATGATTTCTTGCGTGACAGGATCATGTACATCTTCTGCGGTAAGACGACCTAAAATTCTCTCTTCCAGAGGCTGAATCACCTCACCACCTTCAACAAGTGACGTGACGATAATTCCATCAGTGGTCATGCAATCAATCCCACTGACAATCACATCTTGGGCAATGTCAACAAGACGACGAGTTAAATATCCAGAGTTTGCCGTCTTCAGAGCGGTATCAGCCAACCCTTTTCTGGCCCCATGCGTCGAGATAAAGTACTGGAGGACGGTCAATCCTTCTCTAAAGTTCGCCGTAATCGGCGTCTCAATGATTTCTCCAGATGGCTTAGCCATTAATCCCCGCATACCTCCTAGTTGTCTGATTTGCTGAGAACTTCCTCGAGCACCAGAGTCGGCCATCATGAAAATCGGGTTCAACTCTCTCATCTCACCGTCTTTTCCATCAGCACTAATTTCGCCCATCATCTCATTGGCAACCTGCTCACTGACATGAGCCCAAATATCAATCACCTTATTGTATCGTTCACCATTGGTGATCAGTCCTTCACTGTATTGCTGCTGTACATCATGCACTTCAACTTCAGCCTTCTTAATGAGAGCTTCCTTCTTTGTCGGAATATGCATGTTATCGATACAAATAGAAACACCGGCTTTCGTGGCATACGCAAAGCCAAGGTCCTTCAGCTTGTCCAACATCACCACAACTTCATGAAGGCCAGCTTGACGATACACGGTGTCAATGAGTTTCGTCATTTCTTTTTTTGTCATCAATTGATTGACATGAGAAAATGGAATTTTTGATGGCAAAATCTCATACATCAAAATTCTTCCGACCGTGGTTTCAATCAATTCATGATCAATGCGAGCTTTGACGAAAGCCTGCTCTTCAACTTCTCCGGCATCATAGGCTATCCGCACTTCCTCAGGGGAAGAAAAAATAGCCCCCTCGCCCCTGGCTCCCTTTGACTGTTTTGTAAGCCAATAACAGCCAAGCACCATATCTTGTGATGGAATCGATAGTGGCCGTCCATTTGCTGGAGAGAGAACATTATTAATCGACATCATGAGCACTCGAGCCTCAATCTGCGCCTCGATGGAAAGCGGGACATGAACCGCCATCTGATCGCCATCAAAGTCCGCATTAAAAGCTGCACAGACGAGAGGATGAAGACGTATCGCCTTCCCCTCGACCAACACCGGGTCAAATGCCTGAATTCCCAAGCGATGAAGGGTTGGCGCTCGATTCAACATCACGGGATGCTCTCGAATCACTTCATCTAACACATCCCATACTTCAGGACGCTCTTTCTCAACAAGACGCTTGGCACTTTTTATCGTCGTCGCAGCACCACGCTCTTCCAATTTATGGAAAATAAATGGCTTGAACAGCTCGAGAGCCATTTTCTTCGGAATGCCACATTGATTCAAACGAAGTTCAGGGCCAACAACAATCACCGAACGACCAGAATAATCAACACGTTTCCCTAACAGGTTTTGACGGAATCGCCCCTGCTTTCCTTTGAGCATATCGCTCAGTGACTTTAACGGACGCTTGTTCGCTCCTCGGATGACTCGCCCACGTCGCCCATTGTCAAATAATGCATCAACCGCTTCTTGAAGCATTCTCATTTCGTTTCGAATAATCACCCCGGGGGCCTTCAGCTCTACCAATCGCTTAAGACGATTATTACGATTAATAACGCGCCGATACAGATCGTTTAAGTCAGACGTGGCAAACCGCCCACCATCGAGCGGCACAAGCGGACGAAGCTCTGGCGGCAAGACAGGAATGGCATCCATGATCATCCACTCAGGATTATTCCCGGACTTAAAAAATGCCTCAATGACTTTTAGTCGCTTCGTTAGCTTTTTATTAACAGCCGATGAAACAGATCCCTTCATCTTGGTATCGCGATCATTCCACAACGCCTCAACATCAACCTTCCTCAATAATTCACGAATGGCCTCTGCACCGATACCCACCTTGAACGACTGAATCCCAAATTCCTCGAGACATTCTCGGTACTTCTCTTCCGTCAACAATTCGTTTTCTTTGAGTGCAGTATTGCCAGGGTCAAGCACGACATAGGCTTCAAAGTAGAGGATTTTCTCCAATTGCTTAAGACTCATATCCAGCAAAATGCCGATCCGACTCGGAACACCCTTAAGAAACCAGATATGGGCTACCGGGGCCGCCAACTCAATATGCCCCATCCGTTCCCGACGAACCTTTGACTGGATGACCTCAACGCCACATTTATCGCACACAATTCCCCGATGTTTCATTCTTTTGTACTTACCGCAGTTACATTCCCAGTCTTTCGTTGGACCAAAAATCTTCGCACAAAAAAGCCCATCACGTTCAGGCTTAAATGAACGATAATTTATCGTTTCAGGTTTTTTAACCTCCCCGTATGACCAAGACCGGATTTTTTCCGGTGATGCAATCCGTATTCGCATCGCATCAAATGACACAGCATCACGCGGCTTTTCAAATAGGGAATATATACTTTCCAAAGATTTTCCCTCCAGTTAAATAGACAACTGCATAACCCAGGTGACAGGCCGATCAGTCAGAAGACTTAATCAACTCAACATCCAAGCCCAAACTTTGCAGTTCCTTGACCAAGACATTAAACGATTCAGGAAGTCCAGGCTCCAAGAAATTTTCTCCCTTCACGATCGCTTCATACATTCTGGATCGCCCAGGGACGTCATCAGACTTCACCGTTAAAAATTCTTGCAACGTTGAAGCAGCTCCATAAGCCTGAAGTGCCCAAACTTCCATTTCCCCAAGCCGCTGCCCACCAAACTGCGCTTTTCCTCCAAGCGGCTGTTGAGTGACCAATGAATATGGCCCAATGGAACGTGCATGAATCTTGTCATCAACCAAATGGTGCAACTTCAACATATACACATATCCAACTGTCACGGGACTCTTAAACGGCTCTCCAATTCGGCCGTCATATACAACCGATTGCCCGCTTTCAGGAAGGTCTGCTTGATTAAGGAATTTCTTAATCTCTGTTTCAGTTGCACCATCGAACACTGGGCTTTCTACATGAATGCCCAGAGCCTTCGCAGCCCAACCAAGATGTGTCTCAAGAATTTGCCCGACATTCATTCGAGAAGGCACCCCCAACGGATTGAGCACAATCTCAATTGGAGTCCCATCAGGCAAGTACGGCATATCTTCCTCTGGAAGAATACGAGAGACGACTCCCTTATTCCCATGCCGACCAGCCATTTTATCACCTACAGCAATTTTACGCTTAATCGCGAGGTACACTTTCACTAACTTAATGACCCCAGGCGGCAGCTCATCACCTCGCCTTAATCTGCCGACCCTCTCGTCATACATCGTTTGAAGAATCTCAATTTGATCCTTGACTGCTCGCTCAATCTCTTCGAGCTTCTTTTGCTCCTCGCCATCGCCAAGGATGACACGACGCGCATCATCGTTCGAGAGCTTCCGCAAGACTTCTGCGGTTATTCGCCCCTTTTTCTTGAGAATGACTTCTCCGCTGTCAGGGTCCATCAGATCACGACCGACAAATTGTCCGAGGAGTAGCTTTCTAATCTTTTTGTTCCGTTCTTCTTCAATGATGCGGAGCTCATCCTGATAGTTTCTTTCAATTTTCACTCGATCGTCAGACTCAATTGTCTTGGATCGATCATCTTTATCAACGCCTTTTCTTGAGAAAATTTTGACGTCTACCACAATGCCTTCAATGCCAGGAGGAACTTGGAGAGATGTGTCCTTTACATCACCCGCCTTCTCACCAAAGATAGCCCGAAGGAGTTTCTCTTCCGGAGTCAATTGCGTCTCACCCTTTGGCGTCACTTTTCCAACCAATATATCTCCGGCCTTGACCTCTGCCCCGATTCGAACAATCCCACTCTCGTCAAGATTTTTTAGCGCTTCTTCACCAAGATTTGGAATGTCTCGCGTAATTTCTTCCTTACCCAGCTTGGTGTCACGAGCCTCAACTTCAAATTCTTCAATATGAATAGAGGTAAACGTATCATCACGAACAAGCTTTTCACTTAATAAAATCGCATCTTCAAAATTGTATCCACCCCATGGCATGAAGGCGACCAAGACGTTTTTACCAAGGGCCAGCTCTCCACGATCCATTGCTGGTCCGTCAACCAATACTTGCCCTTTCTTAACGGGCTGCCCAACCCGCACAATCGGGGTTTGAGTGATACAGGTATTTTGATTGGTCCGCTGAAACTTAATAAGGTCAAAGGTCTCTAATAATCGACTGCTCCCCTTCTTTCCTTCATCCGTCTTCTGCAATTCAGTTCGTATGACAATTCGCCTGGCATCCACACTCTCAACGACCCCATCGCCTGAAGCACGCTCCAAATATCCTGAGTCACGCGCGACAATGGACTCCATCCCCGTCCCAACCAATGGAGCTTCACATTGTATCAATGGAACAGCTTGTCGCTGCATGTTGGAACCCATCAATGCCCTATTCGCATCATCATGCTCAAGGAAGGGAACAAGTGCCGTCGCAACACTCACCACCTGCTTGGGTGAAACGTCGAGATAATCCACTTCTTCTGGCGTTGTGATGACAAACTCGCCACCTGCCCGTGCAGTGATCGTGTCAGATTCAAAACGTCCATTCGCATCAACTTTAGTATTAGCTTGCGCAATGACAAACTTCTCACCCTCAAGCGGGGAGAGAAATTCCACTTCATCGACGGGACGCCCTTTACGCACCTTACGAAATGGCGCTTCAATAAACCCAAACTGATTAATGCGTGCATACGTTGCCAAGGACGTAATCAGACCAATATTTGGTCCTTCAGGTGTTTCAATTGGACATATGCGACTGTAGTGGGAGGGGTGCACATCCCGCACCTCGAAACCCGCTCGCTCTCGCGTCAATCCGCCAGGACCAAGTGCCGACAGCCGACGCTTGTGCGTAATCTCTGCCAGGGGGTTCGTTTGATCCATAAATTGAGAAAGCTGACTCCCCGCAAAAAACTCCTTGATCGCAGCAACAATCGGCTTGGCATTGATCAAATCATGCGGAAGCACCGTCTCCATATCCAGAAGATTCATGCGCTCCTTGATGCTTCGCTCCATACGCGCGAGGCCCAATCGAATCTGATTCTCTAACAATTCACCAACAGAACGAACACGTCGATTCCCCAAGTGGTCAATATCATCGACTTCGCCTTTTCCCGACTTCAATTCAACGAGACATCGCACAACCTCAACCAGATCCTGAGAGGTTAATGTTCGCTGATCCAATGGCAAATCAAGATCAAATCGCTTATTCATTTTCAAGCGTCCAACCGGAGACAGGTCGTAACGCTTTGGATTCGAAAACAAATTCTCAAAGAGCAATTTGGCGGAATCAACGGACGGCATTTCGCCCGGCCGAAGTCGCTTGTAAATTTCAACCCACGCCTCTTCCCGAGAAGAGGTTCGCTCAGCATCTAATGTATCAAGAATGACAGGACTCGCCGTCCCACCAAGATAGATGACTTTAAATGGAGGAAGATCGCCTTCAATAATTTGTTCAATAATGGCAGCCGTTAATCGTTGATTCTTTTCGAGAATAACCTCTTTGGATGTCGGATCGATTAATTCCGTTAAGACGGCACGCCCAACAAGTTCATCCGGCTTCACAGGAATTTCTTTAACTCCAGCTGCCTTGATCCTGGCCAGGATAGGCTTCGTAAGCCGCATGCCTTCTTTTACGATAGGATCACCACCGCCTGCCCCTACCACATCAATCGAAGCACGAAGCCCCCCGTGCAATTCAGGATCAAGCTTACGAACCAACGTTCCCCCACTAACCCGAATCTCTTCAACAGGGTAGTACATTTTCAAAAGATCATCCGCAGAATACCCAAACGCCTTAAGCAATATTGTCGCCGGCATTTTTCGACGCCGATCAATGCGGACATACAAGATATCTCGTGCATCAAATTCAAAGTCCAACCACGATCCACGATAGGGGATAATTCTCCCGGAATAGAGAACCTTTCCACTAGCATGAGTCCGACCCTTGTCATGACTGAAAGATGCTCCTGGAGAACGATGCAACTGACTCACAGCCACCCGTTCCGTCCCATTAACAATAAATGTCCCGCGATCGGTCATTAAGGGTAATTCACCAACATACACTTCTTGCTCTCGAACGTCTAAAACTCTATTTTTGACGGCTTTATCCTGACTATCAAACACCACTAAACGCACTCGAAGCTTTAAAGGAGCAGCCAAAGTCATTCCTTGCTCTAAACATTCTCGGACATCATACTTCGGCGTGCCCAATGCATAATTTGAGAATTCCAAAAGAGCCGAATTATTGTAATCTCCAATGGGGAATACGCTCTTCAATGCTGCATGAAGTCCTTTTTCTTCTCGCCTCTCAGGAGGCGTTCCAGCTTGAAGAAATTCGTCGTATGACCTTCGCTGAACCTCTACGAGGTCAGGAATTTGAATGGTCAACGGTATTTTGGAAAAACTTGTACGCACAATTGTCCCCTGGTTCACGGATTGGGCCATTCGGTGCTCCTTTAATAAATGAACATGTCTTCGCCAGGAATGGTCTAGACTCTACTTAATTTCTACAGTCGCACCAACCTCTTGGAGTTTCTTTTGAAATCCATCAGCCTCTTCCTTCGAAACGCCTTCTTTAACAGGCTTAGGAGCAGCCTCTACAAGATCCTTGGCTTCCTTTAACCCTAATCCTGTAATCTCCCGCACTACTTTAATGACTTGAATTTTCTTGTCAGCCGGAGCACTACCCAACACCACGTCAAAGGAAGTCTTTTCCTCTTCAGCCGCAGCAGCACCGCCTCCAGCAGCCGGGGCAGCCATCACACCAACTGGCGCCGCAGCCGTGACACCAAACTTCTCCTCGAGTGCTTTCACTAATTCCGATAACTCTAAGACACTCATACTTGACACACCGTTAATAATATCTTCTTTCGATAAGTTCGATTCTGTTGCAGGCATTTCTCCCTCCCCCTTCTGACTTTTGTTTTCTTGTATTGCAGCCACCACGGCAACAAATCCACGGACAATTTGATTCAGCGCAACCACAAAACCTCGTACAGGACCTTGTACGGCCGACAGGAACATCGACAACAATTCATTCCTTGAAGGCAGATCGGCCACAGCATTTAACCGCGCTGGATCGAGAGCCACCCCATCTAACACACCACCCTTGACACTTAACCTATCTTCACACTTTTCATTTCTTATGAAATCTCTAACAACTTTGGCGGGCAAAACAGGATCATCGTACCCAATGACAAGCGCCAACTGCCCGATAAATAGACCCTGAACTGGCAGCAAAGGCGTCCCTTCAACCGCACGACTCGCTAACGTATTTTTCACAACATGCATACGAGCCTGCGCATCACGAAGCTGCCGACGCAACTGAGCAACCTGATTGACAGGCATACCAGAACATTCTGCAACAATCGCGAGCCTCGCCTGGAGAAACCGATCATGCATTTCCGTTACAACTGCTGACTTGTCTGTTTTTTTCATCGATTCATCTCGCTTCCTGCATCCACCCAGGACATTACCCAAATTGACGAATGACACCAACGCTATCAAGTGGGACACCAGGGCCCATCGTACTACAAAGGGTGGCAGTCTTGACGTATTTACCCTTACTTGATGCTGGCTTTGCTTTCATAATAGAGTCAAATACAGCTAAAGCGTTATCTTTAATTTGCTTACTGTCAAAGGAAATTTTCCCGACAGGAACATGCACAATCCCCGCCTTGTCAACTTTGAATTCAACACGACCTTTTCGGATTTCCTCAACAGCCTTTCCCACCTCAAAAGTTACCGTACCCGTTTTGGGGTTGGGCATCAGACCGCGAGGTCCAAGAACCTTACCTAACTTACCAACCGCCCCCATCAAGTCAGGAGTAGCAATAGCCGAGTCGAAGTCAAGCCAACCATCCTTCACTTTCTCCAAAAGATCTTCAGCGCCAACAAAGTCAGCTCCAGCAGCCTTGGCTTCCTGCTCTTTTTCGCCCTTCGCAAACACGACGATTCGAACCTTCTTCCCAGTTCCATAGGGTAACGCCGTCGTTCCCCTCACTAACTGGTCCGCTCGCTTCGGATCAACCCCCAAGCGTATGGCCAACTCGACCGTTTCATCAAACTTGGCGAACGCAATCTGCTTAACTAACTCGCTTGCTTCAGGAAGGTCATACAATTTCTCTTCCACTTTGGCCTTTGCCGCTTGAAACTTTTTATTCACCCCACACCATCCTTCCTCCAATTAGTACTAAAGAAGCAACTGAGCCGTCACCCTTCAATCGTAATACCCATACTTCTGGCAGTCCCGGCGATAATTTTCGCCGCACCGGCCACGTCAATGGCATTCAGGTCGACAACCTTTTGCTTAGCAATTTCCTCCAATTGGGTTTGAGAAATCTTTCCCACCTTTTGCTTGTGAGGAACACCAGATCCCTTTATTAAGCCAGCAGCCTTTTTTAGCAAGTCAGAGGCTGGCGGGGTCTTGGTGATAAACGAAAAACTTCGATCCTTATAAACGGAGATGACAACCGGAATAACCGAGCCTTCTTCTTTTTGCGTTTTCGCATTAAACTGCTTACAAAAATCCATAATGTTGACTCCGTGCTGACCCAATGATGGTCCAACAGGAGGTGCCGGATTCGCCTTACCGGCTGGAATTTGCAACTTAATTTGAGTCATCACCTCTTTAGCCATGAGATTTTCCTACACCAGGATTAATGAAGATAACAATGACCATCTACATTAAGAAAAACATGAAGTCCTACCTCACGTAGACAGACAACCACTCACCTAACTTATAAATTATTCATCTGTAAATACTCGCTTGTCTCAACAAAAACTACCCTCGTTCAACCTGAGAAAACGCCAATTCAACCGGCGTGGACCGACCAAAGATACTCACAAATACCTTCACACGGGAGTGATCTTCATCAACTTCGTCCACTAACCCATTAAAACCAAGGAATGGCCCATCGATAATTCGGACACTATCACCTTTCTCAAAGTCGGCCGACTCTTTAGGCACAGTCATCCCCGACTCCAGTTGGCCCAATAAAGTCTCGGCTTCTCCAGGATCTAAGGGAATCGGCCGTATTCCCCCGCCAACAAATCCCGTCACCTTGGGAGTTTCTTTAATCATGACCACCGCTTCATCACTCAACAGACCTTCGGACTCTAACAAGACATACCCAGGGAAAAATTTGCGCTTTGATGCTCGGCGCTTTCCATCTTTAAACTCGACAACCTCCTCCGTTGGAACCAAAACCTGACCCACGACATCACTCATGCCCATTTGGTTCGCTCGCTCAACGATACTCGTCTTGACTCGACCTTCATACCCAGCATACGTATGAATTACATACCAATTTTTCGGCATGACGATTTTGACTCCACTAAAGAATTTTACTGATTACCCAAACAAATAACGAATCAGCAACGGACAAATAGATTGCCATGATGACACAGAAAAGCAGCACAACAGTTGTGGAGCCGACAGTCTCCGCCTTAGTAGGATAGGAGACCTTTTTCAATTCACTCTTCACATCCGAGAGGAATTCTACGATTGACGTCCACAGTTTCTTAAACACTATCCATCCCTTTTAGTCACTACTCTTACAGATGACCCCAGATGTACCTACACACCATGGCAGGGGCACCAGGATTCGAACCCGGACTTTCGGTTTTGGAGACCGACGTGCTAGCCGTTAACACTATGCCCCTCTATGCTCAGTGAAACGCATGGCGTAAATAAAATGCGCGCTTAGATCTCGACATTCACATCCCACACTTTTACTCTCCGACCCTACAAAAAACCTAATTACTTCACTTCTTTATGGGGAACGTGCTTCCGACAAAACCGACAAAACTTTTTCCTCTCCAGTCGGTCCGGGTCATTTTTCTTATTTTTCATTGTCGAGTAATTTCGCCTCTTACACTCACCGCACGCCAAAGAAATAATCACCCTCATAACTTGCTACCTCAACGTGATAAATTAACGTACCAGCCTCAGGCTAAGATTTCCGTGACCACACCGGCCCCGACCGTCCGACCACCTTCCCGCACTGCGAACCGCAGCCCCTGCTCCATCGCAATCGGGGCAATCAACTCACCCGTAAACGAGACATTGTCGCCCGGCATCACCATCTCCACCCCGGCCTCTAATTCCACAATCCCCGTCACGTCCGTCGTCCGGAAATAAAACTGCGGTCGATACCCCTTAAAGAACGGCGTATGACGGCCACCTTCTTCCTTCGTCAACACATACACTTCCGCCTTAAACTTCGTATGCGGCGTAATACTTTTGGGCTTCGCTAACACCATCCCGCGCTCCACCTCTTCCTTCTTTGTCCCCCGGAGCAACGCCCCAATATTATCCCCCGCCTGCCCTTCGTCTAACACCTTCCGGAACATTTCCACGCCCGTCACCACCGTCGTCTGCGTGTCCTTGAGCCCCACAATCTCGATCTCATCCCCCACCTTCACTTGCCCACGCTCCACACGACCCGTCACCACCGTCCCACGCCCACTGATCGTAAAC
>BQIU01000111.1 GCA_021603905.1 Nitrospirales bacterium | reverse complement strand
TGGATCAACAATACATCCTTTGTCACGAAGTCCCGAGATGGCTTGATCAATCTCATCAACCTCTCCCGTAAACTCGACGTCGAGCCACCCGGTTGTTTCACGAACGTCAGCTCGGCGAATGCTGGTCATGACTTTAAACTCTTGTCCAATCTCATAGAGAATAGGGTCAGGAATTTTCTCTTCTGGGTATCGAATATGGAATCGTAATTTGGCCATTATGTCCCTCCTGCGATGGCGGGAATAATCGAGACTTCATCCGTGTCTTTCAGCGGTGTATTCTTCCCTTCAAGGAAACGTATGTCTTCTTCATTTAAATAAATGTTCAAAAAACGACGAATTTCTCCGGTTTCATCGCAGAGCCGTTCTTTAATCCCTGGATACGACGTTTCTAAACTTTCAATCATCTCAGAAATGTTCGATGCTTGAACTTCTACCTCGCTTTTTCCGCCAGTTTTTGGTCGAAGCGGGGTGGGAATGCGAACTTTGGTCATGCCGGCTCCTCTAATTCAAATTTCTTAGTAAAGTGAGACAAGCTCGGTTGGATACGAATTGGACGTCCCACAGAGTCAATTACCGCTTCCTGTGTCTTTAGTCCATTGCCGGTTATATAGGCCACAGTCACATCATGTTTCTTGATGAGGCCCTGTTTGGCTAGCTTGCGAAGCACGCCAATGGTTACTCCTCCAGCGGTTTCAGCAAAAATTCCTTCCGTTTGAGCCAGAAGCTTAATGCCTTCAACGACCTCGTCGTCAGTCACAGAGTCCATAGCACCATGACTTTCTGCAACAGTTTTTAACGCATAATATCCGTCAGCTGGATTTCCAATTGCCAGAGATTTTGCAATGGTATTCGGCTTCACCGGCTTAAAGAAATCTCGCCCGTTTTTATAGGCTGTTGCAATCGGAGAACATCCTTCGGCTTGCGCTCCATTGACTTTTGTCGCGACTTGATCAATCAAGCCAAGTTTTTCAAACTCTTTGAGGCCCTTCCAGATTTTTGTCAAAAGGGAACCAGAAGCCATGGGGACCACGACTTGATCCGGCGCGCGCCATCCCAGTTGCTCTGCGGTCTCGAATGCCAGAGTTTTTGACCCTTCAGCATAATACGGACGAACATTGATGTTGACAAAGGCCCATCGTCGTTCTCCGGCAATTTCACTGCAAAGCCGATTCACGTCGTCGTAGGTCCCTTCAATTTCGATGACATTGGGACGATAAATTAAATTCCCAAGGACTTTAGCGGCTTCAAGATCGCCAGGTATGAAGACGTAACATTTCATGCCGGCAGATGAGGCATGTGCCGCAACAGAATTGGCTAAATTTCCCGTGGAGGCGCAAGCGACCGTTTCAAATCCCAACTCACGCGCACGGGTTAAGGCAATGGCAACTACTCGATCCTTAAAGGAAAGCGTGGGGTGATTCACACAATCATTCTTGATGTAGAGTTCGTCAATGCCAAGATAGGCGCCTAGGTTATGAGCCCTGACTAATGGCGTGAGCCCGGCGTATTTTCCAACTGTGGGCTGTCCTTCGACAGGCAGTAGGTCAATGTAACGCCAAAGGCTTTTCGGACCTGCCTCAATTTTTTCACGTGATATGGAAGACTTGATTTCATCATAGTCGTATTTGACTTCCAATGGGCCAAAGCAGAGTTCACAAACATGAATGTCTTTGGTTGGATATTCCTTGCCGCATTCGCGACAAACGAGTGATTTCATTTTAGCCATAAAACTATCCTCCCACTTTAGGGGGTGTGGGTAATATTACGAGACGCTGATGCCAGCAGGGGGTTGCAGTTGACAGGCTTCTTGCTCGTAGTCAATTAATTCTGTGATCGTTGGTTTTGGCCCACAGAGCTGGCACTTCGGGTTTTGTTTGGTACGAATTTCCCTAAAGGTGGTTGTCTGTGCATTAAAGTCTAATATTCTATTGGTCAAAGGCTCTCCAATGCCCAAGATGAGTTTCAGGGCTTCAGTAGCCTGTGTCATGCCAATGATTCCGGCAACGACACCGATGATTCCAGCCTCCTGACATGTGGCCACAAGGCCAGGTGCGGGTGGTTCTTTGAATATGCAACGAAAACAGGCAGATTGCCCAGGGATAATTGTGAACACTCGTCCGTCAAATCGAAGAATGCCACCATGAATCAGGGGTTTTTTCGCAAAAAAACAGGCATCGTTCATCAGGAATTTTGCAGGGAAATTATCGACGCCATCGATGATGACATCATATTGACTGATGAGTTCCAATGCATTGCGAGAAGTCAGTCTGTCCTCATAAACTTCGACATTGACGTCTGGGTTTAACGCCAGGATTTTTTCTTTGGCGGAGGTTACCTTGGGGCGATTCACATCAGGTGTGTGATGTAAAATTTGACGTTGCAGATTTGATAAGTCGACGACATCGCTGTCAATCAATCCTATCGTGCCAATGCCGGCGGCTGCGAGGTATAACGCGGCAGGTGACCCAAGTCCACCGGCTCCGACAAGAAAAATTCTGGCGTTGGCAAGTTTTTTCTGTCCCTTGCCTCCGACCTCTGGCAGAAGGATGTGGCGGCTGTATCGATTGATTTGATCTTCAGAAAAGTCCATGTCTGTACTCGGCGATATTTTGCGATGTGCTCCTGATCTTTTTCCGTACTGCAGGAGTTCAGGGGTGTGTCAATTAAATATTAAAGTATTTTTCCATGCTTAAGTACCGTTCACCCGTATCGCATAGAACGGTGACCACATGTTGATCCGGTTGCATTTGCGCAGCAACTTTTTGTGCCGCAAAGACATTGGCTCCTGCTGAAATGCCGACCAAGAGCCCTTCCTTTTTCGCCAATTGTTTGGTGTATTGATAGGCCTCTTCATCTGACACCGTTATAATCTCATCCACAATCGTACGATTCAGTACTGTTGGAATGAAGCCAGCCCCAATTCCTTGGATTCGATGCGGTCCTGGTTCTCCTCCTGATAGAACCGGAGAGCCGGTCGGTTCTACGGCAATAATCTTGGCTGAGGGATTGTGTTCCTTAAAATATTCTCCGCACCCGGTAATCGTTCCACCGGTTCCAACCGCGGCAACAAACGCGTCGACCTTCCCATTGAGTGCTTCCCAAATTTCTGGGGCCGTCGTCTTTTTGTGTACAGCAGGATTTGCCTGATTGGAAAATTGATCAGGCATAAAATATTCTGGGTTTTGGCTTAAAATGCTTTCAGCCTCTTTAATCGAACCCCGCATTCCTTCTCGAGCTGGCGTGAGAACCAGCTGTGCCCCATAAGAGGACAAGAGACTGGCTCGCTCCAGACTCATCCCTTCCGGCATGACGAGGATCAATTTATAGCCGCGGACTGCCGAGACTAATGCTAACCCGATTCCTGTGTTTCCACTGGTTGGCTCAACAATCGTTCCGCCTGGTTTGAGCCGACCTTGACTCTCCGCCTCATCAATCATATTGAGGCAGATCCGGTCCTTGACACTACCGCCGGGGTTATAAAACTCAGCTTTTCCATAAATCGTCGCTCCTCCAGGGGGGGAGAGACGATTCAATCGAACCAACGGGGTCGATCCAATACCTTCTGTAATGTGAGTTAACCGGAGTGCGTTCACTGACCGCCACCCATAAAAAACAAAAACTCCAATTTATCGCCATCTTTGACTGTGGTGGTTGTCATATGTTCTCGCTCAATCACTTCAGTATTTAACTCGACCGCAACAAGTTGTGGATCAATTTCTTTCACTTTGAGGACATCAGAAACCGTGCTTGCGTCAATTGTTTCTGGTTTACCGTTTATGCTGATTTGCATTGAAAACTCCATGCTTTTTGGAGATAGAACCTAGACAAAAAAACGTAACAGACTTCCGTATAACCAGTCAAGAAAAGGGGTGACATGGCATAAGTCATGGGCGTTTCAACGACAAAGCCTCAGATAAATTTGATAGTCGTAAGTGCGAGCAAGGCTCGGAGGAAGGTTGGGCATCGAACTGAAGGATTGGGTAGTGTGCGAATTTCTGTATTCTCAGTGATCACGTGTCAGTTCGTTCGTAAGGAGAACGTCTGAAATTCTTGATCCCTTAGTAAGGCTATGTCATGCGTGTCTTATTTGGTAGAGTCCTTTGCTTGTGGAAAGTCCGGAGGTGGGCGGCCTACCCTGATCATCAGGCGGGAGTTGCGGGATTTCCAGTAACCCCTTTTTTTCTCCTACTTAGCTATTTGCCTTTGAATGTCTGGATCACTCGATCACGGGCAAAACCGTGTACATAGGTCATCCGTAGAACACTCAACCGCAGAAACGAATGAAACAAGCGGTGGAAGCCAGGTTGCTGATTATTTGCTAGAGATGGGGAGCAAGAGTGGGACTAAGTCTTTTGCACGGCCTTGGAAGGAAACATCGACGAGGTCCGAATTTGGTGTGGGGTCGAGATTTAATTCCACGACGAAGGCATCATGTTCTTTGGCAATGGGTGCAAAAGAGGCTGCGGGGTAGACAACCCCGGAGGTTCCAATAATTAGCAAAATTTCGCAATTTTGAAGGGCTCGAAAGCTGGCATCCAGGTCTTCCTGTGCCAGGGATTCTCCAAACCACACAATGTGTGGCCGCAAGAGACCTTGGCAGTTTGGGCAATGTGGCAGAATGTCTATGGGGACATCATGGTTAGGCGCTATGGTTCCACAGTTTGTACAGCGGACTTTCCAGATGTTGCCATGAATTTCTGACACATTCGTCGATCCTGCCGCACGATGGAGACCGTCGACGTTTTGAGTGATGAGCCAAAAGTTTTCAATTTGCTTCTCAAGTTGAGCTAACGCCTCATGGGCGGGATTCGGCGTTTTTGTACATAACAATTCTCTCCGCCAGTTATACCATTCCCAAACCAGCTTCGGGTCTCGTTCAAAGGCATCAGATGATGCCAGTTCTTCTGGACGAAAATTTTTCCATAGCCCATCTGTTCCCCGGAACGTGGGGACTCCGCTGTCCGCCGAAATACCTGCGCCAGTGAGAACGGCGACTGACCGCGCCTTGCTGATCCGTTCTCGAATATCAAGGAGGCTCATATGTCAATTTGTCCATTCAAAATACTTTAGAACTTCTCTAGATGGTGATACTCTCATGAATGAAAATTTTTCACAATCATGATTCCTGAGACCGTCAAGGTGAATGGCGGGAGAAAGCCAATTCATAATATGTCTGACATGCTTGATCTCACGTTACCTCTCACTGAAAAGATTCTGCGGTACCCTGGTGATTCGTTGCCGATATTCAAAAAAGAAACGGATATTGAAAGAGGTGATGTGCTAACGGTGTCCCATCTTTCCATGAACTGTCATGCCGGGACACATGTCGATGCCCCCGCGCATTTCTTGGGAGATGGAGAAACCTTGGATGAATTGCGTCTGGGACGATTTCATGGGCCGGCTGTCGTATATGAATATCTTGATTGTGACGTCATCGCATCACAAGATTTGCGGGCGGCGCAAATACCTGAACGACATCATATGTTTCTAAAGACCAGGAATTCTGAATTGCTCCAACGTGATACATTTTCCTCAACGTACTGCACAGTGTCGCCAGATGCGGCAGAATTGTTGTGCGCGCTTCAACCGCTGTCTGTGGGCTTTGACTATTACAGTCTTGATCCGTACGAAGAGGAAACAGGCTTTCCAGCTCATACCGTCTTTGCTCGAGCTGGAATTCCCGTCTATGTCTGTCTGAATTTAAAAGATGTCCCTGTAGGTGAATATCTATTTTCAGGGTTTCCCCTGCGATTGGCCGGAGCCGAAGCTTCACCGGTACGGGCAGTGCTGATGCAGGCAGTTGAGAGTTCACGTCGTGAAAATCATTCAAGAAAGGTTACGTGATGGATCAGATCATGATCATTGGGGCGGGGGCAGTTAGCGGGTTCTTTGGTGCTCAACTTGCCCAAAAGAATTCAAATGTCTCGTTTTTGCTTCGACCGAAAACACTTGAAGCCGTGAAGGCAAATGGTCTGATGGTGCGAAGCCAGCTCTTCGGGACCTTTTCTGTTCATCCGAAATACCTGGCTTCTGACCCGACAGCACTCCCTTCTCCTGATCTTATTATTCTAGGAGTTAAAGCTTACGACCTTGATGCGGTCTGTCATCAGATCGAACCGGTGATGCGTTCTGATACCACAATATTGACTCTTCAAAATGGCGTGACGATTGAGGATTCACTGGCAGAACGGTTTGGGGCGGAACGTATTGTTGGAGGAGTGGCATACATCTACTCCAAAATTATTGAGCCCGGTGTGATTGAACATTACAAGCGTGGGGGGCTCAAAATTGGAGAACTCGATGGAAATCAGACACTAAGAGTGAAGCAGATAGCTGCACTTCTGACTGACGCGGGCATTACCTGTCAGATCAGGTCCGATATTCGTCGTGCCAAGTGGGAGAAAATGTGCTGGAATTGCGTGTTTAATCCACTTACCGTTCTGTTAAATGATTGTGTCGCGAAGGCCTTGGATCATCCTGAAATGTCATCGGTGATTTCGACCATTGTTCGGGAAGTGGTGACGGTCGCTGCGGGACATGGTGTGCCACTTGGTGACGGCATGGCTGAAAAAGTCGTGCAGTCATCCCAAGAGCTGCGAGATATTCATACGTCCATGTATGATGATTGGAAGGCAGGGCGTCCTACCGAAATCGATGATCTCAATGGGTATATTGCCAGGAAAGGTCAGGAATGTGGCATCCCGACGCCCGTGAATGAATCATTAACCGCGATGGTGAAGGTCATGACTGCACAAAACTCAACAAATATCGATACGCTTTTTATTGAGGGTGAGGTTCTTCAAAGATTGACTTTCGATATACATAGCTTGAGCAAGATCTCGCCAGAAGCCCAGGTGCCGGATGTCAGTGTCCACATGCCAAATATGAAAGGTCGTGGGGTGAGGATGAGCGGCCTTTTGGATGTTGCGACAGTAAAGCTTGAGGCGGACCATGTGACATTTCACGCTTTGGATGGTCAATTCGCTGCCACGCTGACTTTAGCGCAAGCACGGGAGTACGGTATTTTGATCTACGAAGTGGATGGATCTTCTTTGCCGATTGAGAAGGGTGGACCGTTCCGTTTAATCACGCCTGGGCTTGGAGATTTATGCGCAAATGTGAAGCAAGTGGCAAGGATTGAAATGACCAAAGGAGCAGGGCGAGATACTCGTCCTCCGGAGGTGTGTACGTAGATTCGTATCTAGTCTTCGTTGCTCGTATCTCGTTTGAAACTGTGTGAGTAGCAAATTTGCATCCATAGTCGGCGGTCTCATAGAATGCGTGGCACTTATTGAAGTTATAAGGCACTCTTAGAGTTTCTCTTTGTTAGTATAATACGTAAAAATTAAAGAAAGGATTTAGGTTTATGAAGGAGCGTACGCTTGCGATTATTAAGCCGGATGCGGTGAAGAAACATGTGATCGGGGACATTATTCGGCGATATGAAGAAGCGGGAATTCCGCCCATCGCTCTCAAGATGATGACGCTCTCCAAAGACCAAGCCGAAGGGTTTTATGCTGTGCATAAAGATCGTCCATTTTTTCATGATCTCACGACATATATGGCTTCTGGTCCCGTTGTCGTCTTAGCGCTGGAAGGGGAGAATGCGATTAAGGTCAACCGTGATTTGATGGGGGCTACAGATCCCAAGAAGGCGGAAGCAGGAACCATCCGTGCTGCGCATGGTGCGTCGATTGAAGCCAATGCTGTGCATGGGTCAGATGCGTTGGAGACAGCGCAGGTTGAAGTTGCCTTCTTTTTTCCAGAACTGAAATCATGAGTGTGGCAAGCTGAGGAGTGGGGATCTTGTTGAGTGGCTTGAATCTGGTGGATTCCCAATTCGAGGGTATCTAAATGATTATGGCTTGGACTCGGAGAGATGTTGAATCGCAAGGAACGAACAGGGCCAGTTATTGGTTTTGGTTATTACTTGTCGCGTTGTTATTTTCTGCCTGTGGGAAAAGCGCTCCATCGCAGAAGCCCGTGCAAGTTCAAGATCTTCAAGTCCGTTCTCAAGAGCGAATCTTTCATTCAGCGAAATCAGACGTCCTTTCTGGTCGATATGCGCAAGCTATTGAGAAGCTGAATCGCTTCTTGTCGACCTATCCGCGTTCGAGCTTTGAGTCTGAGGTGAGATGGTTGCTGGCACGGTCCTATCATGAATCTGGCAAGATCAAAACGGCCCTGAAACACTATCAGCAGGTGTTGGATCAAGCCGAAAGTCGCGCGCATCATCAGGAGGCGCAGCAGTATAGGGATCAGATTCATGCATCGTTGACTCCCCCTCCTGCTGCTCCGCCTACTCCTCAAGTCACGCCTCCGTCTTCGATTCCGCGTATTCGCCAACAGGCCGAGGTGTTTGCATTACAGATGACCCTCGGACAATGGGCTGAAGGACGTGATTGGAAGACACGTTTAAAGAATATGTCGCGTCGAGGTGTGACGACTCAATTGATTAATCTCGAATGCGGCATGATGAAAGAAGACGCTGGGGCGTTGTTTCAGCCGTCTTCGAGTGTGGAGGCCGATCCCTCGGGGCTGTCGCAAAGTTTCTCTTCATTTGTGACGCACGCGCATCAGCATGGGCTGACCGTATTTTTAGGGGTGAATGTGAGGTGTCTCGGTCGGTTAGATGTCGACTCCGGTAACCGTTGGGCTGATCGGGCCTACGATCAACAAACAAAAGGGCTTCGTTCAACTCAGTATTTTGATTTGTTTAATCGCGAGTATCAAAATTTTTTAAAGGATATTCTTGCGGTGCTCGCGAGTTCTGGAATTGATGGGATTGTTTTTCTTGATGATGCACCGCTGGGAATGTTTGATGGCGTGACGCCGATTGCATTAAAGAAATTTCAGCAGGAATTTGGATTGACGTTTCATCCGCAAAAAGTATTTGCTATTAAGAGTCTCAATAGGAAGTCAGGACGAATTGCTCCCCCGAAAGAATCCGAATTTTGGCGATGGATAGGCTGGAGATCCCGAGCGCAATTGAAGGTTTTGCAGGACCTCATGGATAGCGTCAGGCAGTCTCATTCTAAATTTCAAGTAGCACTTGAACTATATGCTGGAGGTCTCAACGAGCCGCTACGCACGTTGTTACAATTGAATGAAGATATTCTTGAGAGCCACCATCTCGATTTTTCTTTCTTAGTGGTTGATGTGGATGGTCCGCAGCGCATCCAGGGATCGTCTGACGGATTACCTGGTCGTTTTCAACAAGAGTCACTTTCAAAGGTTGCAAAACGTTTTTTAGAGATTTTCAAAGATCCAACCAGACTCTGGTTGACGGTTCCAAGAAAGTTAGGCGTGAAAGCCTGGTCTTCCGAATCTTTAAAGGAACTCACGGGAGAGGCCGATGTGCCTCAGGGAATTGGGTTGGTCTATGATTTACGACCGTTTTCCTGATACATTCCGGAAGGGTTGAAAATATCTGACAGCTATGTTCCCACTCCTGTTCGTGCTCACGTACTTGTGTGTACGCTCTGCATGTTTAAGGAGTTGGGTTTTGCTGTACGGCATTTTTAATCACGTCCTTTTCGTTTTTTACAACTTATAGGAGGCCCTCATGGAGCCGAGTGATCTGCGGTTTCACAAAGAGCATGAATGGGTTCGGGTTGATGGTCATCGTGCGACGATTGGTATCAGTAATTTTGCACAAGATGCCTTAGGTGACGTGGTGTTTATTGAAGTCCCGAAAGTTGGGACAGTCTTTGAGGTGGAACAAGAATTAGGAGAAGTCGAATCGACGAAAGCGACATCGACGATTTATACGCCGGTGAGCGGAAAAGTCCTTCAAGTGAATGAAGAGCTAGATGAACATCCGGAGCTGCTGAATAAAGATCCGTATGGAAAAGGATGGATCGCCGTTCTTGAATTATCGACTGCCGCTGAAATCGAGCAATTGATGACGGCCGAACAATATACTGAGTTTCTGAAATCTCAGTCTTAAGTCGAGACGTGTAAGACATAAACTATTTACCCTAATTCTCATGAATTCTCAAAAACACATCGCAATACTTGGCGCAGGACCAGGCGGCTATGTGGCAGCCATTCGTGCGTCACAGTTGGGTGCTAAGGTTACCATTATTGAGAATCAGGCATTGGGTGGGGTGTGTTTGAATTGGGGATGTATCCCCAGTAAGGCTCTTCTTTCAGTTGTCGAATTAGGGGAAAAGGTCAAGAAGGCCGCGGAGTTGGGTATTCAGATTGAAGGTCCCCTACACTATGACGTGGTTCAAATGGTCAAACGGAAAGATCAAGTCGTGACAAATTTGGTCAAGGGCATCGGCATGCTCTTGAAAGGTGGGGGCGTCACTCATCTACAAGGGACGGGAACTTTAATCGATAATCGGACGATCCATGTGTCTCTGGCTGATGGAGCGGAAACCACAGTTCAGGCCGATGCCTTGATTATTGCCACTGGGTCGTCTTGGCCAAACCTTCCCTTGTTTCCCATTGATGGTACGCGAATCATCACAAGCAAAGAGGCTCTTGAGTTGAAGTCTATTCCTGAACGTCTTCTGATTATCGGTGGAGGTGTGGAAGGCTGTGAATTTGCCTCATTGTATAGTGGATTGGGTTCGGATGTGTCTGTTGTGGAAATGATGCCGGCCCTCCTCCCTGAAGAAGATGAAGAAATTTCGTCATTGATGGCACGTGAATTTAAAAAACGTCGGATTCAATTGCATATCGAAACGAAGGTTGAAACTTGTCAGGTTGGAGATGCTGAAGTCACCGTGAAATTCAGCTCGGGCGAGGAGATCAAAACGGATGTGGTGCTGGTCTCGATCGGCCGTCGATTTAATACAGAAGGGATCGGATTAGAACAAGTCGGAATCACGTTGGGCGCAAGAGGCGAGATCACTATTAACGATCGGATGGAGACGAACATTCTTGGAGTCTATGCCATCGGGGATGTGGTGGGTAAGGCCATGTTGGCCCATGTGGCATCTGCGCAAGGGAAGGTCGCGGTTGAAAATATTCTTGGTCGTTCGCATACGGTTAATTATGACGTCATTCCTGCAGGAATTTTCACGTTGCCAGAAATTGGGAGAGTAGGACTGACAGAACAGCAGACCCGCGAACGCGGTATACAAACAAAAATTGGACGTTTTCGATACAGTGGCTTAGGGAAGGCACAGAGTATTGGGGAAACGACGGGGATGTTTAAGGTTATTTCCGATGAAGAGTCAGGACGTCTCTTGGGTACGCATATTATGGGTGCCCATGCAGCCGATTTGGTTCATGAGGCTGCGATGGCCTTGGAGGTTGGTGCGACGGTAGAAAGACTTGCCTCAATGATCCATGCACATCCAACGTTATCCGAAGGCCTGATGGAAGCAGCAGAAGATGTCGAGGGGGTAGCGATTCATCAGGTGAAAAAACGCGTGTGAAACCTGATAATTTTTCAGTGCTATACTCATTGCTCACAAAGATGGGGACTCTGAGTGTTGGGTTTGTCTGCCTGGTGCTTATTGGGTGGCCAGTCTCTGATGATCGTACTTCGCTTGATCGTGCATCCTCGTTAAGCCAACCGTCTTTCCTGGATCACACGTCTTACCTTCGTTCAAGCCATTTATTGACACATGATAGCAAGGCTCCTAATCTTCACGTTGATTTGAATCAAGGGCAACTGGCAGATTTGAAACAACTCCCAGGTATTGGCGTGGTGCTTGCTCAGAGAATTATCGAATATCGTCAGACTTACGGTCACTTTCAATCGGTGGATGAGCTGCAAGTTGTGACGGGCATAGGGGAATGGCGGATCGAACGTATTCGTCCCTTGGTTTCTATAAATCAAAATGTACGACATGAAAAAGCTGTCGGATCGTGATGGGTAGGTTTTAGGCAGTCCCGAAATATTCTGAAATGTCAAATTCAACACTTCAGCATCAGTTAGACCTTATTCTTCGGGGAACGGTTGAGGTCATTCAGCTCGATGAGTTGAAAGACAAACTCACGACGTCACTCAAGGAGCATCGGCCGTTGCGAATTAAGGCTGGGTTTGATCCGACTGCGCCTGACCTCCATCTAGGTCATACCGTTCTTATTCAAAAGCTCAAACATTTTCAAGAGCTGGGGCATGAAATTATCTTTCTCATCGGCGATTTTACGGGAATGATTGGCGATCCAACCGGAGTCTCAGAAACCCGGGTTGCTCTGACGAAGGATCAAGTCTTAGACAACGCGAAAACCTATGAAAAACAAATTTTTAAAACGCTTGATCCCCAAAAAACGCGAATTGAATTTAATAGCCGCTGGATGAGTGAGATGTATGCAGAGGATATGGTGCAATTATGTTCGCATTACAGTGTGGCGCGCATGCTGGAGCGTGACGATTTTTCGAACCGCTATCGTGAACAGAAACCCATTAGTATTCATGAATTTCTGTATCCTTTAGTGCAAGGGTACGATTCAGTTGCGCTCAAAGCTGATGTCGAGCTTGGAGGCACCGATCAAAAGTTTAATTTGTTAGTCGGCCGTGATTTGCAGCGCGACTATGGACAGAAACCTCAGACGGTCATTACGATGCCGTTACTCGAAGGGACGGATGGTGTTCGGAAAATGAGTAAGAGTTACGGCAACTACATTGCCCT
>BQIU01000110.1 GCA_021603905.1 Nitrospirales bacterium | reverse complement strand
ACCTTGGGCGTCGGCAGTGCGCTGTCCGTCGGCGCCGGGGCGACGCTGGACTTGAACGATCTCAACGCGACCATCGCCTCCTTAGCGGGCGCCGGCACCGTCGATCTCGGCACCGGCACTCTCTCCGCCGGCGATGCCACCGACACCACCTTCTCGGGGCTCTTGAGTGGCACCGGCGGCTTGACCAAACTCGGCACCGGCATCCTCTCCCTCGGCGGCGCCAATACCTATACTGGCGGCACCACCGTCACGGCGGGCATTCTCGAAGGCACCACCACCAGTCTCCAAGGCAATATTGCTAATGCGGCCACCGTTACCTTCGATCAAGCGGGCTCGGGCACCTATAGTGATGTGCTCAGCGGGACAGGGGCACTCATCAAAGAAGGCACGGGCACGGTAACCTTGAGTGGTGCGAATACCTATACCGGGGACACCACGCTCACCGCCGGCACCCTCCAACTCAGTGGCGCCGGCACCTTGGGCGTCGGCAGTGCGTTGTCCGTCGGCGCCGGAGCCACATTCGACGTGAATGACCTGAATGCCACCGTTGGCTCCTTGGCGGGCGCCGGCACCGTCGACCTCGGCAGCGGCACTCTCTCCGCCGGCGATGCCACCAATACGACCTTCTCGGGGCTCTTGAGTGGCACCGGCGGCTTGACCAAGCTCGGCAACGGCACCATGACGCTTGGAGGCGCCAACACATACACTGGCGCCACGACGGTCAATGCAGGGATATTAGAAGTCACTGGTGCGATAGCAGGAAATACAACGGTCGCCTCTGGAGGGACGTTGTCTGGATCAGGTCAAACGGGGAATATCATTAATCAAGGGACCCTTTCCCCTGGAAGTGGAATTGGCACGCTTACAGTGAATGGGAACTATACCAATAATCCCAATAGCACTCTCGCGATCGATATAAATGGAGACGGGACTGGGGATTTGGTTGATGTCTCTGGAGCTGTAACCATCAATGGAGGAACCGTGCAGGTCGAACCCGCACCTGGCGCTTATCACCGTGAAGAGGAATATACGTTGATCACCGGTGATGGTGGAGTTGCCGGGAGTTTTGACTCAGTGTCGATGAATCATCCAAATTTCACACCCAATCTTAGACAAAATGGAAATGATGTGATCCTCACATTAAATCGTACCAGCACAAGTTTTCTAGACAACGCCACATCAAGCAATCAACAAGCCATCGCCGAAGCACTAGATTCCAATAGTCCACAAGCCAGCGGAGACTTTGACGAGGTCATTGCGCAACTCATGAGCGTACCAGAAGAATCGGTACAAAATGCCTATACGCAAATCTCAAGTGGCGCAGAAGCTCAAGGAACACTTCCTGATCCCCTTCAATCAACTAATAGTCAATTTCTTCGTGCAATGGCGGTTCGGCCAGCCAACATGCTTCGCGCACCTTTATCTAGCAGCTTGGTTGGACGAACAACCGGAAGCCTCGCATTTGCGGGCACTCCGGTTGCGATGGAAAACAATTTCCAAGATCTATCAAATTCAGTGATAAATCAAAATTTTCAACCAGGGATAGGAACCAATCATGAAATGCATTGGGAACCTGGGGCATGGATGCAAGGCACAGGAATTTTTGGCAAGGGAGATAGCAATAGCAATACGACAGGATTTCACTATCAATCAGGCGGAGGCATGTTGGGCTTTGATCGACGGATCGGGGCAAGTTCTCTGTTAGGAATGAATGTCGGGTTCTCCAAAACGTACGTGAATTTTGATGGCATTTCTAACGAAAATCGAGTCAACACGTACCTTGTCGGCATGTATGGCAGTCACATGCGAAAGCCACTTTATATGGACGTTGCGAGCACCTTTAGCTACTTAAGAAACAAATCCAGTCGAGGGCTAACCTTCGGAACGCTCAATCGTCGGGCCAAAGCACAATTCGACGGATATCAATTTTCCGGCTATCTTGAAATTGGCAGTCGCCATCACTGGCGTAACGATTTCCTTGATCTAGAAATCCAACCATTAACCTCTGTGTCTTACGGCTATCTCCATCAGGAAGGCTATACCGAGACTGGAGCACAAGCACTCAATCTTCGAGTGAATAAATCGAGTATTGAAACTCTTCGTCCATCTCTAGGTCTTCGAGTGGCTGGAGTCATGGCATCTGGTCTTTCATTTGAAATTGTCCCCGAGGTATGGGGTCGGTGGAGTTACGAAGTGTTTAATCCCAATCGTATCGTTGATGCCAGTTTTGCACAAAACCCAAACGTCAAGTTTTCAGTGCAAGGATTTGAACCTGACCGAAGCCGCGGATTACTCGGAGCAGGACTGTCAGCAGAAGTCTTGGAGCAACAGATTTTCAGTGTGAATTACTTTACACAATTAAGTCAAAACTTGACGGCTCATTCTATCACCTTGGATTGGCGACTAATCTTTTAATGCCACGTACGTTTATCATGAGACAATCGAAGAAACATTGCTTCGTTCTAAACAGCGTTCCTTTGCTCAGATCGCCATGACACCATATTCAAATACACCATATCGAGACGCGAGAAGCAACGCGACTCACACATTCCCAACAGTCTCAAGCCCTTCCGCTTTTGTTTGTGATTATAGACAAGCGAGGCACAATACGAGAGAATTTTGATTTCCATTCAATCTTCTTCAAGCCGTATTCTATCACCAGGTCGAATGGTCCCTCCCTGCAAGACTGAGGCATACACGCCGACATTCCCCTGATTCTGTTTGAGCGCCGTACGCAGGATACCGGGATCTTTTGGAAGATCTCCCTGCGATAAGGTTGTCATCACACAACGAGCACATGGTCCATATATTTTCAGGCGAACGCTGTCGCCAATAGCAAGCGTACATCCAATCCATGCGTTTTCCACAAAGCCCGTCAACTGTTCCGTTGTCTCGATCACGAGGTTAGGGCGAAAGCGAGGCACGGCAAATTGCCCATTGGAATAGCTCGCGCGAAGTTGGTTGAGCGTAGCCGTCGTAAGAATGTGGATCATGGCCGCGTCAAAAAACGTTCCGTGAGGAAGAGCGAAATCGGTCACGGTGTCGCGATGATCACGACCATCCACATCAGGCCAATACTCCTCTGATTGAGCAGACCAAGACGGAGGAAGTGAGGCCTGAACACCTGCAACCCTTCCCTGTTGTGTTGCCACTAGCATAACGTCTCGATTGAGCGCTTGGGACAGTTGGTGATCCACATCGTCGAGATCGCTAGTTACAGTCGTGCCGTTAGGTAAAGTGATACGGACAGGAGAAACGTTTTCAATCTCATGAGTCGTATCAGGGAATTTGGCCTGAAAGGTAAACAATGTCGGCCATTTTCTGGGGTTTTTGGCCGTGGCAATGTTTCCATCAGCGTGATCTAAAATAGCGTACGATCTATCACCTAATATTCCCCAGTCGTTTATCTGAGCCACACTTAGTTCTTCTCCCATCATGGACTTCACGGGATATCTCCACATTGACGCAAGAGTCCCTATTTCTGCCTGTATTGGATGAGTCAATTTCAGAGCTCCTTTCTCACAACTATTAAGTTCTAATCAAATACGTTCCCAGGAATTTCCACAAGAATATAGGCTTTCTAGCACAGAAGAACAGTTCCGCGAAATATGGCTCCCTACCAAGATGAAGTCCATCTCGCAAGGAGCCAAACACCTGAATCAAGCGAAGGAATAGCCGTTACGGTAATTCGACGATATCAGGCTTCATCGACCCCAGAAGGTCAAGTAATTCCTTCTGCTCTGCTTGAGGAACCTTGAAAGTATCAAGTGCTGCAATCAAATCTTCGACCATCGCGTGAAAATCGGCGTTGGTGATACGCATTCCCTTGTGCATCGTCACCATATCTCTGCCTGTGTAGGTACAGGGGCCTCCAGTCGCCATGCACACTTGATCCACAAGGTGCCCTTTTAATCGTGGAATATCTGTTGTGGCAAATCGGCCATTAATACGATTATCGTTGGCCACATTCCCCACAAATTCATCCACAACTGCCGTAATAGCGGGCTTCTGCCCTAACCGATCATATAACGATGCAGTTGTCTTGCCGACTGGAGGTTCAACCGTCGAACAGGCTGCAGCGGTTATCAAAAGACTCGCAGCTAATCCCAGATACATTGATTTCACGAATGAACGCATTCTCATTATCTCCTTCTTTCTTGGCGCATATTTTTGATTCTGCCCTGAGCCACCGACCCAGGACAGAATCAACGGTTAAGTAAGCGAAACACATCACAACATACAAAGCGTGAATCGAATATTGTTGTTCGTCAAGAAACTCCTTTCACGTCAGCCATGGATGCTCCGAAATTGATGTGAAAAACCTGATCGTCCAACAGCAACGCTGGAACCGATTTCACCCCTGCCGTTTCAGCTTCGGCGACTCGATTAGGATGTTCGGCAAAATGGACAATCTCAAGCTCATATTGCTTGCGGTCAATTGCTTGGGCGACCATTCCTTCGGCCTCGACACACACCGGACATCCTGCATGATAGAAAGTGGCTTTTTTCATTGCGACGCTCCCTTGTAATTGAAAGTTAATATTTAGTATTGACTCGATACCAAATGGAGTATCACAGAATATTTTTCATTTGTCAAATATGTATCGAAGCGATACAATCAGTGCATGAGCGTATCGGAAGTCCATGATCTTCTAGAGCGATTGTGTAACCTTCTCCGGATGGAGATGAGGACGTTTGGCTTAAAATTCGGATTGCAGCCCGTGCAAATCGAGGCCTTGACGTATCTCACACAATGCAATCGCTATTCAGACACGCCGCAAGCGGTCACCGAATATTTAGGGTTGACGAAGGGAACGGTCTCGCAATCACTCAAGGTCTTAGAGCAGAAGGGCTTATTGCGTAAGCAACAAGATCAGCAGGATAAGCGGATTGTGCACCTCACACCAACCACGAAAGGGAAAAAGCTGATTGAGCAATCCATTCCGGCGAAAGGCTTAGAAGCAGCACTGAAGATGACCGGTTCGAGCAAGATCCGTGAACTTAAAGAGATTCTTCGCGCAACATTGCGCGGCATGCAGCACAATAACAAACGCAAGACGTTTGCAGCCTGCCACACATGCCGCTTTAACGAACAGCATCGGGAAGGCTACATCTGCGGGTTAACACAGGAACCATTAAGTCGACAAGAAATTCGATTGATCTGCCGGGAACATCAATATCCGGCATAATGGCTTAACAGGAAATTCTGCTGAGCAGTAACCTTTTGCACCTCTTCACCAAGATCACCAGAAACAGATGCGACACTCAGTATCGTTGTTAATACCCTCATATGACGAACGTTCAATTCGTTACGAAGTGTGTTGAAGACGCAGTGATGGCTGAATTTCTACGCCGTCATCTAACATTTCCAACCCAAAGTGCGGATTCTCATGCATCTCATGGACACTCCTTCGACCTTTGGGAGATTCATACTCAAAATGCTGTTCGACTGTTTCGTGAGGTTTCACACTTATGGTTTTCTTTATAAATTTTTTCATGCCGGCATGCCATGCCGTGAGCAGGTATTCACCTGGAGGAATATTCGAAATTTCAAAACGTCCGTCTTCTTTCGTAATGGCATAGTAGGGATTATCGATCACGACTCCCCAAGAAAACATGTAGGGATGAAACCCGCATTGCATCACAAAGATATTTCGTCCTTTTGTTAAATGAATATTTTCAATCATTGGCTTCCCAGGCAAATGCTTATGATGATTGACAAAATCGAAGGCCTGGTGGAAAGGATTCATCGGAAGTGGGCGATTAAATAACACTCTCGCACCCCGCACTCTGGCGGTTTCATACCCCTGAATGTCGTGCTGGACAGGATCCATATTGATCACGTGAATTTCATCCTGGTCACGTAAGACGTTCACAAATGGGTAGAAATCACAATCTTTCGCTTCGATTTTAACGTTCGGTAATTCAAAAGACTTCCCCTTTTTGACACCTTGCAGCATCACCACGACATCTTTAAGCCGACCGTCAGGATTCACAATAAAGTCTTCAACGATACGCCAACCCGTCCCGGTTGAGATGCGTCCACAATACACCGGATCAGGGATGGTCACCAAATTGAAGGCCATGGGTTTCGGATCGTCTCCTTTTAATACGACCGTTCCCTTTATCATCCCTCCTTGCTCCACCACCACTTCTTCATATGACCACCCTTGAGGAATCGCCATCCCCAATATGACAAACGCACCGACGATAGTCTGCAGTATTCGTTTTTTCATGATCCATTCCTTCATACTATGAACCTCCCCATCATCTTCCACCTTTGTACCACTTAACATCTTTATTCGTGGGAAGGTTTATAGATCAATTCGCCTCATCGAATCTTGTGAACAACATCTTGAAGTTATTTCATTTCCATCGGGTGCATAAGAGCCGCGGACTTTTTCCCTTCATCCATCCGAGCTTCTTTCATGCTGGATGAATCGTCCGCCTTCAAAGGAAGAATTCGTTGATCTCCCTCTGGCAATACGCGGAAGTACCCCCATTGCCCAGACTGAGCGTAAGGTAGCCTTTGATTATTCCAAATGTAATCACCAGGTAACGCATAGGGGCCACCGGCAGCAGGAATAAAGGCGTCGATGTGTTCTGACCCTCCAAATTCCACCACGCTAATCAGATCTGCCCCTGGCATAAATGGTTCGATCGGCCATTCATGTTTCTCAAGACTAAACATCCCATTTTGTTCGCTACTTGCACCAAAAACATGAATCCGAACCGGATCGCCAGCATGGGCTTCAATTAATGGTGTCACAGGGTCTTGCGGATTATCCGCTTCACAGGGTTGGAACATGCGACCCAGTGTACAGCCAGCTTCCTCACGATGCAGGTAGGGTTCTGAACGATAATTCACACCTGTCATCCCTGCGACGTTTTGCACATAAGGCATAAAGCTGGTCCCTATGATGTTATCCTCATCTTGGAAAAACAATGCCACATCTCGATAGTTTTCGCGATGTTCATTTCCTGGAATACTCCGATCAATCAAGACGTCAGCCATCCAACTATTTTTGAGACTGATGTCAGCTCCGGTTTTGGGATCTCGATACATTGAACCCTTCGGTCCGATGATAATCGAACCGAACAACCCATCTCTTGGATTCATCATTAGATTGCCACCATCCCATACGAGTGCAGCGACTTCCCCATGTGATGGGTCGGCATAATAGGTGTACACTCGACTCTCTCCAGGACCAACGGTTTGATCTCCTGGATTCATTCCCAGGTTCACGCCCAATGAATCTTTTGGATCAAAGACTAACGCAAAGGCCGAAAATGATGCACGACTTGCTTTCATCTTATTCGTCAGGTGAACCATGATACAGTCCCCAATGTTCGCTCTAAGGGTTAACGGCATTGGGTGAACCCCTTCGGCTACTTTGGTGACCTCGTCTTCTAATACGTAGACTTTACCGTTCGGATTCTGAAGATCGATGGTTCGTTCAAAGTCTACCTCAATGGACTCAGGAGCTTGGGCATTAAAATTCATCGTCGGATGATCTAGTGCTAGCACCTTGAACTCTTTCTTTGGAGCATCCTTTGGACAAACTGGTAAAGACCCTTTCGGCCCCTCCGGCTCTCCTAAGCCACGCGGTAAAGCCTTCAAGTCATCTTGTTTTTCATCGAAGACACGGAAAATCCCCCAAGAGCCTTCCGAGAGTTTCGAGGAACGACCATTGAAATAGATAAAATCTCCCGGTTGTCTTCTCGGGCCACCGGCTTCAGGTACGACCAGGTCATACCGCTCGGCAATGCCGACGTGAATGGAATTCTTTCTATTCGCATCACCGGCATATCGTTCGCTGAGAAATGAATGCCCTGATACAGTAAATACATGCGTTTCATTCATTAATGATTCCACTAACCGAAAAACGAGAGTATCTCCCGTATACGCTCGAAGGAGTGGAGTACTCGGATCTCCATGAACCACACTACTAAAAATTTTGGACGGATCAGGATCGACCGCCAATCGCAACGCAATCGGTTCAGTTCTAAAGTCAATCCCGCTTCCTGTTGTATGTGTCCCCCCATTGAGAAACGGCATCGGGGTCATATACAGATCGTCAGGCATTTGAAAGGACACCGTTTTCCCGGCTTCCAAGGCCACCTCAATCGGCTGTCCGGGAGGATTGCCTGCCGTGACGATATTGACCGAATGGGGCACCGTATCATGCATTTGAACGGCTAATTCTCGAAAACTATTGTTCACGCCATACCCAATGGGTTCTGTGGTATGAATATCAGCGATGGGACCAGTTCGGATGGGCTTTCCAGTTTTGGGGTCATGATAGGTGGCCCCCACCGGTTCAACCAATAACGAACAAAATCCCCCATGCGGCCATGTCGTGGCTCCGAACGCATGATCATGACAAAAGACTGTGCCAACGTCAGCATCGAGCCAAAACCGTTGTCGAACAAATTCAACCGTCACGATATCTTTTTCTGGATGATCATGCTCCAGCGGTTCAAAAAATGTGATGGACTGCCCTTCAATCTTTTGAATTCGGCGGATTTCATTCCCTTTCACATTATCAGCCCCAACCAAGAGCAGCGTATTTTCGTGATATTGTGCCGCATTGGAGACGCGAATCGATTGCTCGCCCTTCTTCACTGGTTCAAGCAAGACGGCATTCATGGGAACAGGCAATCCCTTCTTTAACGGCTTTTCTAACATGGTAAAAGGACGCACCGATTGTTCGTACGACATCCCCGTAATGACCCCGTCGGACGACTGCGTATCGAATTGCACGAAATGAAAATGCGTATTGATTTTCGATGATTGAAAATTCGTAAAATCATCATCTTCCCATTCACTTGTTAACACGTAATCTAAGCAATCATAAATATTCGCTCGAAAGACCAATGGAAGCTTCAGGTCGTTATTCGCACGAATCGCCTCCTCTTCTTCATGAACTACAAAGATGAGTCCCTTGGGATCAATGACTGCATCTTCATCACCTTGTTTTGCCGTCATTTCAATTGGTGTTTCGATGAAATGTACATTGTAATAGGCTTGTCGCGCATTGTCCGGACAGAGGCTCCACCGACCATTTTCTCCAGGCTTAGCCGGTTGCGTGGACGGGTTACCATTCCCATCTCTTCGTATAGGCTCCAGCCACGGAGCAGGATTATGATCAGGTGAAAACGGCACACGTTTCCCAAAATGAGGAGACATATGAGGCCATGCTAACTTTCCGGTAATCGGATCAAAGAATAACGCCCGCCGCTTTCCTGGAGTTTTAGATTTATATTTTGGGTTCGGAATTGTACTTTCTTTTTCTGCTAAGGCCGTCGTGCCATCCCAGCTCCAATCCCAAACCGATGCATCGTAGGCCATAATCTGACCACGTTCATCATCCGTGTGTCCGGGTTGACCGGGAGTCGGCAACTGCATCGACACCCAATCTTTGATGGTCACCACCACAGGATCAGCATTCCACTCACTCTTGCCTTTTTCGATAATCTTGAATTTCTTGCCAAACCAATCAAGTGTTTCCCCTACCAGTTTGTCAGATGGTACGGCTTGACGCATACGACCGCGACGGTCCGGTAGTTCTTCCAACTTTGGCATAACGTCCGTATGCACCTCAGCCGTTTGTAATGTGTTATAGACCCGCCAGTAGCCCCACATTCCTGCTACATAATGATGGGCAACGTGACAATGATAGAGAAAATCTCCAGCCCCCTGCTGACAAAGGCCAGACCCGCATTCCGTTTCCAAATCTAAGGCCTCGGCTGGACCAATGACTTCGGTATCCACACGATCGGACTTTGTACGAATGACCGGATATTTCACTGGGCCATTTTTTGCTTTGTGCCACAATGGCATTTCATCGGTGGCCCGTGGACTCCGAGCCCAACGAATCGAGCCACCGTGAGGATGGTGGGAATGAAAGATTTCAGACCCACCATGAATGAGCCGCCATTTCGCTGGATCGCCTAAATAACTCCGTGGAATCGGCGTCGGGGCATCACCAAAGGTATAGGAACTATAGCCTAACGATTCATCTTCAAACCCAAAATATTCATGCTGTAAATGCATAAAGTTGATACCGAATGGTTCACTTCGATAGTTCAAGGCCCTCGCCCCTGGACGATAGACATCGGTCAGAGGATCTCGCTGTGGAAGAAAATCACCATGCTTATTGACTGGTCGAAACGCTTCATCTCCCACCTCATGATAGATGACGACAAACTCTCGAAAGTCTGGACCATTGGCATTATCGATCATTGCTTGCCATCCACTTTGAAGATGAGAATCCTCATCTTCTTTAACTGCAGGGAGATATGTCGATCCCTTTGGCTCAACAATCAAGGCGCCAAACAACCCCATGACCGTCAGTTCTCGATCATTGCTATAACTATGAAACTGGCGTCCTCCTTCTTGCGTGTCAGGGTGGATATACCATTCCAGAGCGATGTCTTCTCCTTCTTCAGCCACCCCATCGGGATTGGTGGTCGTGGCGGCCTGTCCCGTGTTCGAGACGATCATGCTCGATCCATGAATATGGAAACTGACTTCTTCCCCAAAGTCTAATTTATTCCGCAACTTGACCTTCAGGCAATCGCCTTGATTTGCGCGAATGACCAAAGGTTGAATCCACCCGCTCTGCAACCCATTGCTCACAGACCCCGTTGGAAATCCTTCTTCTTCCCGGGCTGCAGCATTAGACTTTTCTTCTTCCCGAACTTTTTTAATATTCTCGGTAAGGACATACATATACCCAGGATAATAATCCAGCCATTGATTCAAGGTAATCTCAACATTAATGGCCGAAATATCAAAATCCCTGACCGGCGCACTGGCCGGACATCGACCTGCCTGTGCTGAGACTGGCTCCCCCTTGTTATCTGAGGCAAGAAGATAATCCGTCCCACCGGCTCCGTACTGATGCAGCATGGACATCGTGTTATACGAACCGTTTGCATTTCCTGCATTCCGATCCATTTGCATTTGATGATTCATTTGGTTCATTAACCGTTGGTGTTGCTGATCAACTTTTGCCGCTCGGTCTGGTCGTCCCTCCATGGCATCTTCAACAATTGTTTGCCCTTTGAGTTGTTCAACCCAATCATTTGTCGCCGTTGAAACTGGTTTGATATTTGAAACATGATTCCCTATGTCTGGATGATCAGCCGCAACACTCACTTCTCCAATTACAAAAAATAAGCCTTCCCCCGCCAATAAAAGTGCTAACCCCACACAGCAGGTTCGTACGAATCCTTCAAAGCAAGGCATTGATTGACCCTCCTAATAATAAAAATTTATGCTCGATAAATTTTCACGTCGCATCATGATTCAAAATTTCTCATAACAACATTGTCAGCACAAATAGACATCTACGATAATGCTCTTCACAAGAAACACCGTTCATCGTTTCCCGCTTGGTGTACATTTTCGCAATGAGCCTCTATGACTCGTGAGTTCCATGCATGCCTTACGCCAAAAAACATATTTTCCCAGCATGAAAGATTTTCCTAGAAATACAAATGATTTTTCTCTTCCATAAATGCCATATCGTAAAACGCGACATCTTCCACGAAATAACGTGGTGGCAAATCGTCATATTCCACCTGCTTTCGTGGGAAGATTACGAATATTGAGTGGGATAAAAAACAACGGCAGGGTAAATCATTGGATAAGCTTTGAGAGGGAATGAATCTATGACCTCTGACTCAAGAACCGCTGAACTGGAGTGATCCCGCAACGCCTATATTTATAATACTGACACAAGCACACATCCAGGGCCATTAATTGATGCCAGTATAGGGGAATGCAAAACTTGATCTTTGTGTATGAACAAACCGCTACGGATAAGAGAAAGCAAAAAAGAATTTCGAGAAGTCATCAGGAGATGACGACGAATAATAAGGTCCCTCCTCAATTCATTTTATGTCCGGTTTTCTCATAGTGACACCGCGGCCTTTGATGACAGTCCATCATGACAAATATTGTCCTTACATGAGAATGACCAAACTGGACGACACCAATTTGGTCATTCTCAACAACCGTTCTATCTCTACGGTCTTATTAAGAAGACACACTCACCTTCACTTCTCTCACCGAAATACCCTTTGTAATTCTCATCCGGGCTTTATCGTAAATCGGCTCTGGCATACATTTCCTATTTTGCATGATCATGGGATCAAGAACTTCTCCGCAATTGATACACCGCCAAGCTCTAATAAACACTTCTCCCGATTCATTCATATGATCCATCAATATTTGTTTTTGCATAAACCCTGCACATCGTCGACAATCCATCACTTCTCCTGATAGAAATTATATAAAAAAATGGGAGGCCGGGCGACAATGATAAGGAATAAACCTTTCCAATGCCGGTAGATGGAAAGCGTCGGCCGGCCTCCAACCCTCAGTGGCTGTTCAATATCCTTACAGCCAGTTAATGCGTTCGGCCGGGCGGACATAGATGGGCTCTTCCACCTGCTGCCGCACCGCCTCTTTGCCCGACTTATTGAACCCCAACACGGTGTCGTTATACATCTCAAACTTCTTCCCGTGGATCTGGGTCTCAAACACTTTCGGGCCCGGGATCACATCATACCGGAACAGAATCTGCTGGCTCGCCCGCCACAACTGCAGCACCGCCAACAAC
>BQIU01000109.1 GCA_021603905.1 Nitrospirales bacterium | reverse complement strand
ACACCATCGCCGTACAGGGCGCCACCCCCAGGAGAATCATTCCAGCGATATATTCCTTGGCTGTTTGCGGTTCAACCCACCCGGCGAAGACATACTCAAAAAATAGAATTCCCAGGCCTGCCATCGAAAACGGTTTAACCAGCCAATTGATAACCAACGTAATGCACAGGCCACGCGGTTTACGCCCAAGGTCTTTCAGACTCGAAAAGTCTACCTGTGTCATCATTGGGTAAATCATCACCCAGATGAGAACCGCCACGATGAAGTTCACATTGGCATATTCCAGATTGGCCACAAACTGAAAGAGTGCAGGAAACACCGAGCCCAACCCAATCCCGGCCAGAATACACAGTCCGACCCACAGGCTTAAATAACGGCCGAAAAATCCAAGAGGCGATGGCTCACTCATATCAGTAACTCTCTTTCAATACGGAACTTCAGCAATTGAAATGCTGTTTCAAAGGCTGTGTTGATTTCATCTTCGGTGCCTGTGGCTTGAGCTGGATCAGGAATACCCCAATGCAATGTTCTGGGACGGCCAGGAAAAAGCGGACAGGTTTCCCCTGCCGCTTGGTCGCACACCGTCACAACCAGATCCATCTGTTGGTCGGAAAATTCATTCCAGGACTTGCTGCGCGGCTTGCCAGGATCAAGACCATGACGTTTCAACGTTTCAATCGATTTGGGATTGACTCTTCCTGTCGGAAAGCTTCCAGCACTATAGGCGGAGAACCGCGGTTGACCGGCAGCATTGAGAATCACTTCAGCCATAATGCTGCGCGCTGAATTCCCGGTACAAAGAAATAGAACAGCTACTCTATCTGGAGTCATCATGCGCAACACTCAGTTGTAGTGTTCGACACCTCACAACAATCAGGCTTGCCCTTGGTTTCCGGTGTACAACAGGCACTGTCAGAGTGAATCGCTTCCCCGGAAAAGAGTTCGGCATCCTCCATCGTTCGATAGGCTTCCCAGGGTAGACCTGTCGGGTCTTGAACCCATGTTTTCTCCGATCGTGCATAACAGCAGACCGCTTCCCCTTCATCAAAGACTGCGGCATCAGCCTGACGTAACCGGTTTCGTAATTCGGATAATTCATCGTCCGTGTCGACTTGGATCCCGAGATGATCAACGCCGGCTTGAGACACTCTGGTAGAAATCGCAAAATTGACGCATGGATTGTCTAACATCCATTTCGCATAATCCGATTTTGTTTTTACGGGTTCGGCTCCAAAGAGAGCACTGTAAAATTGAATGGACTCATCCAGCTGTTGAACACCAATATGAATGTGAAGACGTTTCATGATGTTTTCTCCTTTTTTGAAGTCTCACAACAATCTGTCAGCTCAATAATGCTGCAGCCTTTCTTCTTGTTGTCTCGAACACTCGCAAATTCTGAACGGCAACAATCCTCCACCATGTACTTAATGAGACTGGTAAAAAAATCAAAATTCGCGCGGTAAATGATGGAACGACCTTTTCGGCGAGACAAAATCAACTTGGCATGACTCATATGGGATAAATGAAACGATAGCGTGTTATGCGGGATATCCAACGCTTCACGTAACGTCCCGGCTGCTGCTCCCTCCTGGCCGTATTCAACCAAAAGCCGAAACACACGTAAGCGCGTTTCCTGCGAAAGAGCATCAAAGGCAATGACCGCTTCTTGAATGTCCATATTTCCAGTATAGTCGACATATTGAGATATGTCAAAGATCCATTTAGAAAGCCAAAGCCCTGTAAATCTATTGAATTATTGGCCTAGCTTGCCCATCTCCAACGTAACGACGGGAAACTTAGTCCTTAGAACGATAAAAAAGACTGCGACTAAAGATAAGGGCCTCCCATGCACGAATGAACATAGAGACGTGAGGAAACCGACAGAATCAAGGCACTTTGTAAAGTCTGGAAAAGCAGTAGAGAACGTCAATAAGATATGGCGCGCCCGGAGGGAGTCGAACCCCCAACCTCCTGATCCGTAGTCAGGTGCTCTATCCATTGAGCTACGGGCGCATTCTGAATTTTTATGCGTGATGCATAAGGTAGCGAACTTTATACAGATCCCTCGATGGGCCCGTCAACTCCAATACACAAGCCTTCGCCTACAAATCATTGACTTTCGGCTTTTTCTACCTGACCAACACGCATTTCTTCAAAATCACTCCGTTTACAGAACACTTTCATCGAGAAGTCTGCCAGGAGTGCATATTCGTATGATTCGTTAAAACAATACTGGCCTGTCGATTGATCCTTTGGCATTTTTTGACATTCTCCACGACGCTCGTTCTTCACATAATACCGAATTCATCATTGCGTATGTGCGATACCTTGCTCATAATGCTATCCCTAGCGTTCACTCTAGGACATTTATGGCCAATGACTATAGGAGAACGTATCAGTGGCTACTGATACTGAGTAGCCTGATCGTTGCTCAAGGCTGTAGTGAAGCATTTGATCGACAATCTTGTAAAACTGCGACAAGTCAACAGGGATATGAGGCAATTCTCGATGACCAAATGAAAAACCAGATACCCCCGTCTATTCCCAAACCTCAACAGTCTCCTGGTCGACTCGTGGTTCATCCCACAAATCCCGCCTATTTTCAAGATACCAAGACTGGGAAAGCCATTTTTCTTCATGGATACGATCACTTCCGTGCGTTACAAGAGGTAGACAACCATGGAGCCCCTCCTTTTGATTTTGACGCACTGATCGCACAGCTCAACCACTATAACCACAACTTTTTGCGCCTTTGGGTTTGGGAACACTTCCGACGCATATCCGATGGCGACGAGGTGAGTCCAAAAGGTGAAGAGAGTCTCGTGCTACCTCCTCACGTCTATCAGCGAACAGGGCCGGGAAATGCCATCGACGGCCTTCCGAAGTTTAACCTTGAGGCCTTCGATCAAGCCTATTTTGATCGTCTTCGTCAACGTGTCATCACAGCTGGTGAAAACGGAATCTGGGTCTCGGTCATGCTGTTTCAGGGTTGGAGTATTGAAGGATTAGGTGTTCAAGCCAATACTCAATGGGAAGGACACCCGTTGAATCTCCAGAACAATATCAACGACATCGACGGTGATTACGATCACGATGGAAGGGGATGGGAAGTCCATACTCGTGTCAATCCGAAGGTCAATGCCATCCACGATGCCTACGTGATAAAAGTGATAGAAACGGTTGGGGACTTAGACAATGTCCTGTATGAGATCTCGAACGAAACGGTGGCAACCGACGTGGGTGAAACATGTCACCATGTCACACATGTGAAAGATTGGATGTATCACGTGATCAACCTTATCCACCACTACGAACGTCAGAGAGGATTCGGACCTCATCCCGTCGGGATATCAAACATACGCCCGACGCCAGAGGGATCAATGGCAGATGATTGGAACCCGTATCTGTTTGAAAGTCCTGCCGAGTATGTCTCTCCAAACGGAAACCGCTGGAACGGAGATGAACGTTGGAAGAAAGACCCACCAGCGGCAACGGGGACAAAGGTCGTCATTGCGGATACCGATCATATCCAACCAAGCCTGCATGGAGGACCCGGGATGCGATCGTGGCAATGGCGAACGTTTACACGAGGCCATAGCATGAACGCCGTCGAAGGTGATCCCGAACAGGGGGCAGATTGGGTGACGCCAGATGACTCAGCCGCTATGCAGGCCATCGCACGCTATGTCGATAAAGTCGACCTAGCACGAATGAGACCGCATAACTCCTTATCATCAACAAGATATTGCCTTGCGGATCCCGGTCATACCTACATCGTCTACCAACCTCGTAAAGGATTGGATGGGAGCTCTCAAGGCTTTCCTTTCGAGCTAGATGTCCCGGCTGGAATCTTTCAGTATGAATGGTTTCATCCAGAGACTCATAGAATTATTGAAGCCGGAGAACAGCACATAGAACAAGGCATTACAACGTTTACCCCACCGTTTAATGACCATGCCGTACTGTTTTTACAGCGTCAACACGCTGAATAACCCCAAAAACGCCAAACGCTCTGACCCACCGACAACACAAATTACCGGAAAATCTCATGTCGTCCAATATCCCACACTGATCGTGAACAGGATTTTTTATACTACTCCTTTTGAGGAATGGCGATTTGATTTGTCAGCGGTGAAAAAAGTGACGTTATCCTTTTTGAACAGAATATTGGTGTCGTGGTGAGACCTCCGGAAGTCGTCCACGAGGTCAGGCTTGCCTCGAGCCCCAACGGCTTGCCTGTCCATTGTGTCCATCCCTTCCCCGCCTAAATGGTGTGCTGAGAAAACATGGCGACGCCCCAGGGGATTCAGGCAGTTGCCACTCGTGATCGAGAGCATTTAATTACAGATGTCATGGCAGCAAACATGAGAGACCCGGTCGCCGCGTAAGCAACGGCGCAGACACTACATTTGCCAATATCTCAATGGAACCATTCAGATAAGCTAGGGGTGCGTGAAACAATTCTTTCACTTTTCACTTTTTTTTACAGCCCACTTTGCCCACCTTCGCTAGAAACCTGCAGCCAACTAGGTCTTTTGGGGAATGGCGCATGAGCCTTCTGGTCCTATGTACTGAAGTCATGTCACTTAAGCAAGGGGGAACTTATGACTATCACCGAACATATTTATCAAGACCGGTTAGAGGTGCGCTTCAAAGGTACGTTGGATCACACGGTTGGCCCAGCCTGTGAACGGGCTATTCGTCATGCTCATGCTCTGGGAACCAAACAACTGCAATTGAACCTTGCAGCGGTAACTGCCGTGGAAAACGTCAGCTTAGGAACGCTTTGCTTTGCCCTTCACACCGTGCGGCAACTTGGGATTGAAGGCTCCGTCCTCAATGCTCCCGACTCCGTACAAACGATCCTATCCGAGTTTGACGAAGCGGCTTCCACATAAACACCGGACAGATCGTGTTCATGTCATAAAGCTCAGCTTCCGGCCTTCTTAACGTCAGAACTTCTGGCACAACATGACATAATGAAACAACATTCTATTGAATAATTGAGAATTGCCCACAACGAGAAGCCGTGGCGTTGCATGAAATTATCGAAACGATAATGAAATTAGGATGGACTGGGAGTCAGGAGGGCTTGCTCAGCATTAACGACGACACGTTGAATGTCTTCATCGCTGCCTAAATTAATCTGAAAGAAGGAAGAAAATTCTGGAATCACTTCTGCAATTTCGGTCAAGATCGTAATGAAATCCTGAGGTTCCATTTTGAAAGATTGCTGCATTAAAGAGAGTAACTCCTGCGGAGCATTGCTCTTGGAGGGATCACACCATAAGTCGGCCAATCGACCTGACAACATCACGCAGCGTACCGTCATACGAAAGTCTTCCGCGACGTCAACAAGCTCAGGATCATGACTGCCACGCACGGAGGCTTTCATCACATCAGGCAATTCCCACATATCTGCCAGCCATCCCCCCACTTCGCTATGATCACTCCCAAAACGTTCTCGTTCTAACTTCTGCAATTCGTCATGGTTCGTTCCGGCAAGGTTGTAGATTTGTCCATAATCCCCGACATACACTTCACTCAGCACCAACATTCCCAAATCTTGCAACAAGGCCGCAAGAAAAATTTCTTCATAGTTTTCGACTTGCGCCCATTTTCCTAATATCCGTGCCGCCACACTTGATAAAATAGAACGATGCCAATGGCGCGTATGATCAAACGTCGCACCACCATTTTTCTTCAAGTCACGATACAGAGAAAAACAGAACGCAAGCGTCGCAATGGAGTTCATACCCAAGAGCGTCACGGCCTGGGTGACCGTCGTCACTTTATGACGGGCGCCGCCATAGAAGCTCGAGTTCGCGACATTGAGGAGCTTCGCGACAAACGATGGATCTTTATTAATAATGTCTGCCATCCGTTGACAGTCTGCCCCTTCATCCCGACACATTTGAAGGACTTGGAGCGGAAGACTGGAAATGGCCGGAAGCGTTTTACAGTTTTTAATTCGTTGAAGAAGATGTTGATCCATAAGGAATATTGACCGTTAGTTGTGAAACCTTAGAGAGTTAAGGGTTTTGGTCGTCATGATGACCGTGAATAGCTTTATTCATCGGTCAAACCCACATCAACTTGAGCTGTTTTCACGCCAAGCATTTGGCGCAAATGGCTTGGTTTGTGCTAATTGGCCCCCTTTGTTCATTGTACGCTTTTCGTAAGTCACGCTGCCTCTTGAGATCGTTTCGTTCAGAATAGTCACGTGCCATCCTTTAGCGCGATTCGGGTATCAGTTTTTTAAGAATATGAGAAAACAGGAAGAGGAAATGAGAGGAATTTAAGAAGGCAATTTAATTTGGTCGTCCAAATAACGTCGAAGCTGACGCATCCTCGATGAAAACCGAAAGCAGTTCCCCTGGCTGACTTGGCCGACACAATTTATCCCAGACCACGGTGACATGACTTTCCGTATGCCCTACCCATTGCTGACTGGATTTTTTCGCATCGCCTTCAACCAGCACGTCGACCGTTTGACCGATCATGCGACGATTGTTCTTCAGGGAAATCGTCTTTTGCCTATCGATTAACTGCGCGACACGTTCCGTTTTGATCGCCTCGGGAACATCATCCGGAAACTTTCTTGCTGCAATCGTATTTTTCCGTTCTGAGTACTTGAATATATAGGCAGCGTGATAACCGACTTCTTCCATCAACTGTGAGGTCGCAGAATATTCGGTATCCGTTTCTCCGCAAAACCCGCAAATAATATCTGTGGTCAATGGAATATCCCCACGACGTCGAATCGCTTCGACTAATTGGACATATTCCTTTCGGGTGTAGCCCCGTCCCATGGCCTCTAAGACTCGATCGCTCCCAGACTGAAGCGGCAGATGAATTTGGCTGCACACATTGGGGTGTTGAGCCACCGTATCTAATAAGGCCGGAGGAAAATCTTTCGGATGCGGAGACATAAAACGGACTCGTTCAATACCTGGGATATCAGCGACCGCTGTCACAAGTTTGGCAAAGTCCCAATGGTCAAATCGGAAGGAATTGACATTTTGGCCTAACAGGGTAATTTGTTTGAATCCTTGCTCAGCAAGACCTTGGGCTTCAAGAAGAATCCCCTGTGGATCACGTGATCGCTCACGACCCCGTGTATACGGCACGACGCAAAATGTACAAAAATTATCGCATCCACGCATGACGGCAATCCAAGCATTCACCCCGCTCACACGCTCTGGAATGATGTGTTCGTAGGTCTCGTATTCAGAGAGATCAACAGACAGACCTTTCGCTCGGGTTGTGATGGCTGTTGTCAGCAACTTTGGTAACTGGCGGTATCCGTCTGGACCGACTAACACATCGATAAACGGCTGACTGTCGAGCAATTCTTTTTTGAGGTTCTGAGCCATGCACCCCAATACGCCAATCACAACTCCTCGTTCTTGCTTGTGATATTTCAATTTCCCCAAATGTCCATACACACGATTGTGTGCATTTTCACGAATGGCACAGGTGTTCAAGAGAATGACATCAGCCTCGTCACTCTGATCCGTAAAGCCAAATCCTTGCGTTTTCAGCATCGCTCGGATGAGTTCTGAGTCATACTCATTCATCTGGCACCCAAAGGTCTCCATATAGACCTGATAGGATTTAGGACGGACCTCTTGGAAAGGTACATGGATCGAGCCCGGCTGAATTAATTCTTGATGGATCATGGGAAATATTCCTGGTTGCACGCGCTAAGAAGTCATCATGAATGGAGACGAGCGCGTATGATCAAAAGATGCAGGGATGTTCTCGCAGAGGTGACCAATCGCAAGACCATCCGTCACACCAGAAATCGTCACAGTGCGGATTTCATTGGAGAGATCATCAAACGACTGAACGCCAACCTTTACGTAGTGATCCGTGAGGCCTGTCCACATACCAGACGAATTTTTGGCTTCGAACAACACCGAGACCTTTTGCCCAACATATTGTTGATAAAAGACAAATCGTTTACGTTGTGAGAGTTTAGCCAAATCCTGACTCCGTTGCTTGATGATGTGATGTGGAACAGGATTCGCCAGTTTCGTTGCAGCCGTCCCAGGACGGCTCGAAAAACTAAATACATGTAAGTAAGAAAAGGGAAGATCATTGATCAGAATTTCGGTGTTGGCAAACTCCTGCTCCCCTTCACCAGGAAATCCAACCATCACGTCGGTACCGATACAGAGATCAGGAATTTTCTGAGCCGCTTTTTCTATAAATTGTGCGTATTCCCGTACCGTATAGCGACGATTCATGGCTTTGAGTATCGTGTCGTCTCCACTTTGAAGAGGGACATGCAAAAACCGGCAGAGCTTGTCAGAGGTCGTCATGTAATCCAGAAGTTGATCTGGAATCGTCGTCGGTTCAATTGAAGAAATACGAATGCGCTCAATACCGGAAACAACTTCGAGACGTTGAAGCAGCGTCAACAAATCAACTCCCGCGTCGTGATATTGCCCAAGATTGACTCCCGTCAAAACCAGCTCTCGATGGCCACGTTCGGCTAATGCATGAGCTTCACGGACAGCGTCATCTGCCTGACGGCTTCGTTCTCGACCTCGAGCAAAGGGAATCAGGCAAAATGAGCACATAAACTGACACCCGTCTTGAAGTTTAAGATTGGCCCGTGTCGTTGAGTAATCTCCGGTCCCGTCAATGGTGAAGTTCTCATGGTCGATTTTTCGAGTGTGCAGTAAATCTGGCCGTGCTTTTTTATCATATGAGGAAAGAGCTGCGAGATATTCCGGCAGCTGCATTTTGTATTGTGTCCCCAACACCAGGTCAATACCATCAATGGACTGCAGGGTCTCCGCCCCGGTTTGTGCATAACATCCGGTCACGGCAACGAACGCATGGGGAGACTTTCGCAACACTTGACGAACGACACGACGACAATCCGTTTCGGCTCCTTCCGTCACGGAACAAGTATTGACAACCAATACATCGGTCGTCTCTCCAAATTTCACTGGTTTAAACCCTAGGCGGCAGAATTGGTCAGTCAAAATGGCCGTTTCAGCTTGATTGAGTCGGCACCCCACCGTGTAGAAGGCGACGCGTCGAGTTTTTGGACTTTTGAGTTCCATAGGGATTGATTATAGTTTAGCCATCGCGCGACAACAAGAAGATGCTCCTATTTGGCTTGACACTCTTCGAGAGGATTCCTACACGCACGAATTTGAGAGTTGTTTACTTACTCGAAGCCTTTTCGCCAAAGTTCCACCACAGTGATTCATAACCATTTCCATTTATCCACAAATTCCAGGTAGAGTACTCCCAAATATGCGATTGACAACGAATACATGGCTGTCTATCTTGCGATTGAACGTGCAAGAATTGCGTGGTAAGATTCATTCTAAAGGATGTGCGATTGACCTTTCATAGAGAGGGAAGCTCTTTGAAATCCACCGTCTCCGCATTACTTGTGCTGATATTTTTCACTGCCACCTCTTCTGCCACCCATGCGGTCACCGAGCCTTCACTACCGGTAGAGCCTGACGAAGACAGCCGACTCGAGGAAATTTATGATCATGAGGCAAGTATGATCATGTTTCTGTATTCGCTCAAAGGTGACGGAAACGTGGATTATGTGACGGGAAGAAAAGTGGTAGACAATCAACGAAGCGTGTATGGAAATCCCGTCTATTACGTTGAGCCTTACCCTCAGTTTTATTGGTGGAATCACGCAATGTGGAATGACCCAGAGCGGGATGGAGTGAATGGGAACGAAACCCTGTATGCAGAAAATACTGAATTTGATACCAGTCGTTATAAGCCTTGCCTCTTTAATGGCCAACCCTGCTAAGTCAATACCGTCACGTTCTATTTCTTGCCTTAAAACTGTCGATTAGAGTATCGTTGGCCTTCAACTACGTGGCAGCCGTTATTTCCCACTCACATTTGTCCATGAGTCACACGGCTCTTCAGCCCCCTTCTTCGTACTTTCTCTCCTCGATCCATTATGATGTGATCTCTGCCATCGTTCTTTGCAGAGACGATCATGACACCATTAGTATGCTCACTGTCGATCGATTCTTTTAGCTGTTATGTCCTATGATAACGATGCGGAATAAACAACCGTGATCAGCATTGAACGAAGCACATTATTCGGACGCTCAATTCTTGCGCGGTTTTTCGCGTTCAAACTTCTCCCTGGTCAAACGGTTGCCCTCGCGGCCTTAGCACTCATTCTCATTGGAACCCTCCTGCTTTTACTCCCCTTTTCCACAAATCCTGGCGTCGAGTTGGGGGTTCTTGATGCGATGTTCACTGCCACATCTGCTGTCTGCGTGACCGGCCTCATCGTCATGGATACCCCCAATGACTTTTCAACAGTTGGGCAACTCATCATCTTGCTGCTGATTCAAATCGGTGGGTTGGGCTATGCCCTGATGGCCACACTCATTCTCCTCATCCTTGGACATCGGATAGGATTACGAGACCGCATGATGCTAACTGAAACACTCAGCACCATCGATATGGAAGGCTCGATTCGCTACGTCAAAATGGTCGCTATCATCACCTTCTGCCTTGAAGGGATCGGAACAATTCTTCTGACCATTCACTTTGCCCAGGACATGAATATTGGGCCAGCCTTGTACGCTGGACTTTTTCATGCCATCTCGGCATTTAATAATGCCGGATTCGCTCTCTTCCCCAACAGCTTCGAAAACTATCAAACGCATATTTCCTTTAATTTTATCATCACCACCCTCGTCATTTTGGGGAGTATTGGATTTCTCGTATTTGAAGATGTCGTGGATAATATAACGGGACGACGATTTCGATTCCAAACACATACGAAACTCGTCGCGATCACAACCGGCATTCTGCTCATTGCAGGAACAGTTGGGATTGCGGTCCTGGAATGGGGCAATACCGCGACATTTCAATCTTTGAACGCTGGGGAACGCGTAATGGCCTCGTATTTCCAAACGGTGTCACGGACCGCCGGATTTACATCGCTTCCCATCAATGAGATGCAGGATGCGACCCTGTATTTTCTGCTCCTCTTAATGGCGATCGGGGGATCGCCGAGTAGTATGGCCGGAGGCATTAAAACGACGACGATCGCCATCGTCTGCCTCACGATTTGGGCTGTCCTCCGCCGAAAAAAAGATGTAGAAATCTTTCATCGACGCATACCGCATGACCTGACGGTTCGCTCACTATGCCTGGCTCTCATAGCCCTTGCCATGATCACCACTATCACGCTTCTCCTTGCCTTTACCGAAGAACAGCGTTTTCTCGGGTTGATGTTTGAAGTGACATCCGCATTAGGCATCGTGGGTATGTCACTCGGCGATGGCGCCAATCACAGTCTCTCAGCTTCGCTCACGGATTTTGGGAAAATCATGATTATGACGTCCATGCTTCTCGGACGATTTGGGCCATTGATGATCGGTCTGTTTGCCGTCAAAACTGTGGTCCATACCCGGTATCGACTCCCGCAATCTCGAATCGTCATTGGGTAATGACGTACACGCATCCTTCACTTGATCTTCCGTTGAAGCACCAGCACAAACGCCACTAACGTCGGAACGGGCGCAATAAAAAACGGGACAATCCAGATCCAAATATTTTTGCCTCGAACTCGCGCCTGATCAAACATCCAGACAGAGACCCAGACCATCAACAGCACATAATTTAGCGCAATCCAACGTGTCGTGCGGGTCTGCAATTGACTGCCATCTCCTCCGCTTGAGGTGAGCCAAAACACCACCTCGAACAACCCAAAGACCACAACTAAGCCTATGACGAGGCGTTTACTCCAAACATACATATGTTCACTCCTCTTCTCTCCGACTGCCAACGATCAATAATTTCTGCTCTTACTGACTATTTCCCCTATAAACGAGGGTAGCGCTCCTGATTCGCCATGATACGATACCGGACTCCTCATGGGGCCGAAAAGTCCGTTCGTGTTTTACAAAATTGCCCTCAATATCGCAATTCGGCTTCACATGAAAAAAGAAAATCTTGCGAAAAGATGAAGCCGCTGTTGAGTAGTAAGTACTTACACTTTGTTGATAACTTGCCTCCCAATTGGAACAAATGCTTAAAATACAAAAGCTTTTTAACTACACACAAGATATACACTTTCATCCCCATAAACCACAGGCTAAACACAATATTTAGTGTTGACATTTTTCACTTACCGCTATACATTGCGTACCTTACACATTATGATAAATATTAATTATCACACTTCATTGACCATTTTTCGTGTTACTCCTAACGCAGGGTCGTTTTGTTCTTCTGAATTCATTTATACCACCCGAGTTTCAACATCCTTCTTTTATACAGAGTCATAAGCCTGCTCAACACATTATTCGGTTAGGAGAATCGTTGAGTCTCTGTATTAATGTCGTCTCTGCTGTCATTCTTGTAAGGTACAAGAAGATTGAGAATGACCCATTTCTCCTCATAAATTGGTCTGAAGACAGGTAAGCTTCACGTCTTAGCGAACTGGAAAGGAGAAGCCTTGTGAAAATTAATCGTCGATTCACGCACTCCGGGGAAAGCCCCTATCAGACTATCCCATTTTCCACACGTTCGTCAGAAATTCGGAACCCGGACGGATCTGTGGTTTTTCAATTGGACGATATTCAAGCACCAAGCCACTGGACACAACTGGCCATCGAC
>BQIU01000108.1 GCA_021603905.1 Nitrospirales bacterium | reverse complement strand
ACAGAGATCGCCCCAGACCACTATTTGATTTCGATATATGTTTCGGAATTTAATCTCCGGTTCAACCACTTCCTGATCAAGGACGAAGAACCGCTATTGTTTCACACTGGCATGAAGCAGATGTTTCCGATTGTGCAGGAGGCGGTCGCACGGGTCATTGATCCGGCCACGCTGCGATGGGTGTCGTTCAGTCATTTTGAAGCGGATGAATGTGGGGCGCTCAACGAATGGCTGACTGTGGCTCCTCGCGCAGTACCGGTGTGCGGCTTGGTTGGGGCACTGGTGAGTGTGAATGATTTTGCCGTGCGTCCGGCGCGCATCCTGTCGCATGATGAAATCCTAAAAACCGGAACTTTTCGACTGCGGTTCCGCCAGACTCCGCACGTCCCTCATAATTGGGAAGCAGGCCTCATGTTCGAGGAGGTCACGCGCACCTTGCTGTGCTCGGACCTATTCAGCCATGAAGGAGATGTAGAACTCATGACGGAGTCGGATATCGTTGATCGTGCCCAACGCGCGTTGATCGAAGGTCAAAAAGGTCCGTTTGCGAATGCCTATCCATACACGCCATTGACTGAATCCATCCTGTATGGACTGGCAGATCTGCACCCGAAACAGTTGGCGCTCATGCATGGGTCTGCGTACATCGGAGATGGCGGACAAGCGCTGCGCGAATTGGCGATCACTATACGGGAAGTGTTGGGGCAGGGTAGAGGGAGTGCCCCGCAATGAATCTCGACGGTCGGTTCTACAGCAGACGATCAAGCCGTTGACCCGAATGTCGAAAGGGGGTTCCTTATGACAATAGAACTGAATCACACCATTGTCCCGGCGCACGACAAAATCACATCGGCGAAGTTCTTCGCAAAAATTTTCAGACTCCCGTTCGATGAGCAACAAGTGGGGTATTTCGCGCCCGTACAAGTCAATGAGACGCTCACGCTCGATTTTCACGACGATGTCGAGCGGTTCGAGATTCATCACTATGCGTTCAAGGTCAGTGAAGACGAATTCGATACGATCTTCGATCGTATTCAGGATGAAGGCATTCCGTATGGGAGCGGGCCGAGCGCATTGGAGAATATGGACATCAATCATCGAGGTGGCGGACGGGGCGTGTACTTTTGCGACCCGAATGGACACATCCTTGAGCTGCTCACCGTGGAATAGAGCCGAAGACAGATACGGAGGGGCAGACTTAGCAGAAGGTTTTCAGAATGTGTGTGATGATCCTAGGTATTGCATGCAACGCCTAAATATTTAACCCATATCTGAAGGAGGACAACATGGTAGATATCATTCATAGAGTTGGAATGAAGGCGCCTGTTTCGAAAGTTTACGCAGCGTTATCGACAGTCGAGGGTATTGCGGGCTGGTGGACAAAAGAAACGACTGGAGTTTCCAAATCCGGTGAAAATATCGACGTTCGCTTCCTCTCTCCGAGTGGAAAGGAAATAGGTAGCATGAACATGGAGGTGATGGAGCTAGATCCTAATAAGAAAGTGCATTGGCGCTTCAAATCAGGACCAGCAGAATGGGTAGAAACGGACGTGATATTTAACCTATCCCAGGACGGTGATTACACGATAGTTCTCTTCGATCACAAGAACTGGCGTGAGGCGGTTGAATTCACCTCCCATTGCAGTATGAAGTGGGCAACGTTCATGTTGAGTCTCAAAGACCTCGTTGAAACAGGTAAAGGCAAACCCTCGCCGAATCACATCAAAATCGATAATTGGAATTAAACATCTGAACATGAGATTCACACGATTCATAGGGCAATGGGATTTGAGTTTTGGATTACGTTATAAATATTAATTTTGAATCCTGGCTGGAGGATTAAATACGTGGGATCTTATGAATTGACGCGAGACTCATATTCTCACGTTTGTGACAACCGCAAGGAATTCACATTATGAAAATTAAGCAGATCATCGTCGATCCCGATCCATATGAACGGTTCCGCCTTGCTCAGGGATATCGAGTCGGAGACTTGGTGTTTATTTCCGGTCAGGCCGCGATTGATGCGCAAGGCCGGATTGTCGGTGTCGGGGACTTCGATGCTCAAGCGAAGCAGACGTTTGAAAATCTCGATCGGGTGCTGTGCGCCGGAGGCTCGAGCTTGAAGAATGTGATCAAGGTGACCATTTTTCTGACTGATATGGGTTACTTTGATCGGATCGTTGAATTGCGCGGAAAATGGTTTACTCCCCCCTATCCAGCCGACTCCATCGTCGAAGTCCGTTCCCTCTATTCGCCGGATGCGATGATTGAGATCGAAGCCATTGCGGTTGTCGACTCTGCTGCAGAGAGAGCTTAAGGATTCCAGCCCGATATGAAATATCTTAGGATGCAGGATGATCTGGAGATTTTAAAGGGCAATAGAGAAGTATGATGAACTTGCCTTTGAGGCAGGTCATGGGACCGGGTGCGTAGCATGATATGCTTATCTATCTGTATTGAGTGAGTAGATGCGACGTTGTTTCGATCATGTTGATCTCCGTGTGCGGAACCTCACCGAGGCCAAACGCTTTTATGAGATACTCTTGCCAGCGCTCGGGTTCACGCAAGAGGCCGGCATTGAGGGATGGGTGACGTATGAGGCGGCCGGAACGGATGGGGCTACCGAATTTTTCGGGGTGACGGAATCGCCACAACACGTTCACAATGAATGTCGGATCGCGTTTTGGGCCGACAGCATCCGCGAGGTCGATCGGCTGGCTGCGATCGCCATCCAGGCCGGCGCACGGAACGTCGAAGGACCCGCTTTCGAGGAGCCGCGCTATTACGCCGTCTTCTTCGAGGATCCAAGTGGCAATCGTCTTGAAGTTTGCTACCGCGAATACGAATAGGTTTCAGGATGCGTTCTCGATTCATCTGCACACAAGCCAGTTCGCTTCTTTGAGAATTTGTAACTTTCTAGAAAGGGTTGACCCATGTCTGATCATACGATCACGCTAGAGTGGAAGCGAGAATCAGAGAACTTTTCGTACGAGTCTTATAATCGCGACCACGTGTTAATATTCGAAGGTGGTGTTCAAGTTCATGCTTCAGCGGCTCCTGCCTATCATGGAAATCCCGCTCTCGTGAATCCTGAGGAAGCTTTTGTCGCAGCCTTGTCGAGTTGTCAGATGCTGACGTTTTTGGCATTTGCCGCCAAGAAACGATTCGTCGTGGATCGTTACAGTGATCATGCCGTTGGATTTTTGGAAAAGAACCAAAACAAAAAGCTCGCCATCACACGTGTCACCTTACGTCCTCGGGTCAAGTTCGGTGGGCCCAACCTTCCAACTCCGGAGCAAATTGCTGCACTGCATGAAGGAGCACATCGCGAATGTTTTATTGCCAATTCGGTGACGACAGAGGTTACGGTTGAAGCAGAGTAATGGGTCTGGTTCCTCTTTTAGTCCCTAGCAGCGACGATATTCGTTGTCGATCCACGGTCGTGGTCATCGTGAAGTCTCCAGATCTCTCAATGTGAGGCTCTTTCGAGAATGGGCGAGGGCGCAAGCAAACAGGTAAGCGACGTGGTGGAAACGATCTACCGCTCCGACTCGCGCCAGGTGCTTGCGACATTGATCCGCCTACTTGGAGATTTTGACACCGCCGAAGAAGCCCTTCACGAAGCCTTTGCCGTGGCTATCAATCAATGGGCTCGCGACGGTGTGCCGGCCAATCCGAGAGCATGGCTCATATCGACAGGCCGTTTTAAGGCCATTGATGCCACGCGACGGCGTGCTCGGTTCGATGCCTCGCTGACTGAACTTACCAGGCAATTGGAAGATAAAGCGAGTAATGTCGAAGTGTGTGAAGGTGAGAGTGTGGAGGACGATAGGTTACGATTGGTCTTCACCTGCTGTCACCCTGCCCTATCGCCAGACGCACAAATAGCGATGACGCTACGCGAAGTTTGCGGCCTCACGACTGAGGAAATCGCGTCCGCGTTCCTCACAAAACCCTCCACTGTCGCCCAGCGAATCGTCCGTGCCAAGGCGAAGATTCGCAACGCGCGCATTCCCTATGAAGTTCCATCAGAGAAAGAGCTGCCCGACCGACTTGATGCGGTGCTTCGAGTCATCTATTTGGTGTTCAATGAAGGGTATTCTGCATCATCGGGTGAATCGCTCACGCGGCATGATTGCTCAAGTGAAGCGATCCGCTTGGGACGGTTGTTGATCGAATTGCTCCCTAAACCTGAAGCGATGGGGCTGTTAGCGCTGATGCTCTTACACGATTCCCGGCGCAGGGCGCGGACCTCACCAACAGGCGAACTTGTTCTACTGGAACACCAGGATCGTTCATTGTGGGATCGTGAACAAATCACAGAAGGACTCTCTTTAGTGCAGCGAGCGATGTCAAAGGGATTGGTCGGTTCGTATACTCTCCAAGCAGCTATTGCGGCCGTGCATGCTCAAGCGATCACCTCTGTTGAGACGGATTGGACGCAAATCATCAAACTCTACGACCTGCTGTTTCAGGCCGAACAGTCGCCCGTGATCGAACTGAACCGCGCTGTTGCAGTGGCCATGCGGGACGGTTATTCAGCAGGACTGACCCTTATTGATGCCATACTTGCCCGGGGTGATCTACTGAATTATTACCTGGCACATGCGGCTCGAGCGGATCTCTGCCGGCGACTGGGTCAAACTGCGGAGGCCCGTACTTCCTATGAACGAGCGCTTATCTTGACCCACCAGGAGCCGGAGCAACGGTTTCTCCAGCAACGATTGGCCGAGTTGAGCTGATAGGGTATTTCGTATGTAAGCCGTTGAATTAATAAATAAAAAAATTCGTTTTACTTGGCCAAACTGTACCAAGTAACGGTTGGCGGTGACACACCACAGTTTCTGACCCATAAGCCTGGTGATCTGATGTCGAATTTATCTTTCCCCAACGACTATCTGATAAATAATAATTTCCTAACCACATTAGGAGGTTCCGAACTATGAAATACATGTTGCTGATTTATGGAGACGAGCAATCCTTGAATGAGACTGAACGGCAAGACTGTTATGTCGAATCCACTCAACTCGCACATCAACTTAAATCTGCCGGACAGTATTTAGCTGCTAATCCGTTACATCCCACCACTATGGCCACCAGCATACAGGTTCGCAACGGCAAACGGTTGGTGACGGATGGCCCGTTTGCGGAGACGCGTGAACAGTTGGGTGGTTACTTTCTCGTTGAAGTTGGGAATCTTGATGAAGCGATGGCTATTGCTGAAAAAATTCCCATGGCCCGTAAAGGGACGGTAGAAGTTCGACCAGTTATCGAGATTCCAGGTCTTCCAACAGAGTAGCACTGGTCGAATCGTCAAAGTCGGTTTGCACCAGAAACTTTGTCGTTGAGAACATTGGTGTCGATTTCATGGACCTCGACTCGTTAAGAGAATACAGTTGAAACGACTTGAACCCATGGCGCAAACCGTTAATCGAAAAAGGAGAGAAGGCGATGCGATTCATGATTATAGTTAAGGCTACCAAGGATTCGGAGGCCGGCGTGATGCCAAGCAAGCAGCTACTCGCTGAAATGGGCACGTTCAACGAAGAGCTGGTGAAGGCTGGTGTGATGTTGGCGGGAGAAGGGCTCCAGTCGAGTGCGACAGGCGCGCGGGTGAAGTTCTCAGGTGACAAGCGTACGGTGATCGACGGCCCCTTTGCTGAAACGAAGGAGTTGATTGCCGGATTCTGGATTTGGCAGGTGAAATCAAAGGAAGAGGCAATTGATTGGGTCAAACGGTGTCCCAATCCTCATGCCGGTGAGTCCGAAATCGAAATCCGTCAGATCTTCGAAGCCGATGATTTCGGTGCCGAATTCACACCAGAGCTCAGGGAGCAAGAAGAACGCGTGCGTGTTCAATCCGAACAGCTCTTGAAGCAGGCGAAAACATAATTGCGGCGTACCCTATGATGTGTCACTTTTCGAATCAAGTATTGAAGGCGGGGATTTTGCGGATCTCGTTCATGGCACAGAAAATCTATTTCAACCGATTGATCTCATTTAAAAAGTCCTGCTTCGAATTTTCAACTAGAAAGGAGATAAGCCGATGACACAAGTAAAGCCGATTCCAGATGGTATGAACACGGTGACCCCACACCTGATTTGTGCTGGCGCCGCAGAGGCTATTAAGTTTTACAAGAACGCGTTTCATGCCGTGGAAGAGGGGCAGATAGCGGGTCCGCAGGATAAGGTTCTGCATGCTCTTATCCGGATTGGTGATTCCGCGATTATGCTGGCCGACGAATTTCCTGAACAAGGTGGAGTTGGTCCGAAAGCGTTGAAGGGATCACCAGTGACTATTCATCTGTACGTCGAGGATGCTGACGCATTCTTCGCTCGTGCCATTAATGCAGGGGCAAAAGTGACGATGCCATTAACAGACATGTTCTGGGGGGATCGCTATGGCAAACTTGAAGACCCATTTGGTCATCACTGGTCAGTGGCCACGCATATTCGCGAGGTGAGTCCGGACGAGATGCAACAGGCAGCGCAGAAAATGTGTGGTTAATGATCGACCAATAGAATTAAAGAATTTTTATTCATTCATGATCCATCTTTCAAAAAGAGGAAGATGATTCATTGTACTCATTATTTCATAACAAGGGGGCAACAATGCGTTACGTACTTATGACTTTCATCTGTGTCTGCTTCATCCTGTCAGTCTCATTTGTTTCGGCAAAAGAAATGAATCAAGAACAGCAGATGGATCCAAAGGCGATGATGGAGGCGTATGCGAAGCTGGCCACGCCCGGCGAACCCCATGAGTTGTTTGCCAGCTTGGCCGGGAGTTGGGCGACCAAAACCAAGTCATGGATGGAACCCGGTAAGCCTCCGATGGAATCGACCGGCACTGCGGAGATGAAGATGTTACTGGATGGACGATTTCTTCAACAGGAATTCAACGGTGAGATGATGGGACAACCGTTCTCCGGGATTGGGATTGACGCCTACGACAACATTCAAAAGAAATACGTGACTGTGTGGATTGATACCATGGGCACGGGTATTTTCATGATGGAAGGCACGGCGAGCGCCGATGGCAAGACGATAACTTTGAAAGGCCAACACCCTGAACCAGGTGGAGGACACATGACGCATCGCGCAATTTGGACAATTGTCGACGACAATACTCAGACGTTTGATATGTATGGAACTCACCACGGGGGCGAGGAAATGAAAGTGATGGAGATTACATATACCAGGAAGTAGAGCGAAACAGAGTGTGAGATGAACGAGTCTCTTCTATTTTAGGCGAAATCGTGTATTGGAGTACAACGGCATGTTGCGGACGGCACTGTGCCGTTGCTGAACTGTGGCAGTCGGTCTGTTCTGTATGACTCTACTATCAAAGCATCTCGTTGTACCCAAACATGAGACGTAAGTAACCAAAACATGTTGAAGGCAGAGGTGAGATTCGCACGCTGCACTCACTTCACAAACACTGTTCAACTCAGGGACGTACCGCATTGAGAAGGAAATCGATTATGATCAGGGTTATGGGAGTGACTGGGCACACAGGAAGAAAAATTACTGAAGCACTGCTCAAGACAGGCGAGAACGTCCTCGCTCTGGGCCGTTCGGAGAATAAACTCGAAAAAATAAAGAACTTGGGAGCCGATGTGCTCCTCGGTGATACGACTGACTCCAACATTCTGGCAAAGGCTTTTTGCGGTGCGGACGCCGTCTATGCGCTACTTCCAACGGATCGGCGATCGTCTGACTACCAGGCTAGGCAAAAGCAGGAGGGCGAGACGATCGTGAAAGCTATTCACGAAAGCGGTATCACATACGTTGATTTTTGAGTAGTCTTGGCGCTGATCTGAGCGAAGGAACAGGTCTGATTGAAGGTCTGTATGCACAGGAAGAACGCTTCAGGCGACTCGCGAACATACACGTGCTCCTTCTTCGACCAGCGTCCTTCTTTGAAAATTTCTACGACACATTCGAGCTCATCAAAAATCAAGAAATCATTGGGGATTCCATTGCATCTGATCGAGCCATACCAATGATCGCAACTCAGGATATCGACAATGTCGCGACGGAGGCGCTCAAAAGCCGAGACTGGAAGGGCATTGTCGTACGAGAGCTGCTCGGTCCGCGTGACCTGACGTATGCAGAGGCTACACGCATCCTCGGAAAACGCATCGGCAAGCCAAATCTCACATACGTCCAATTCTCCGATGCTGATATGGCTCCTGCGTTGATAGAGGCAGGTTTCTCTGAGAGTTTTGCTCATCTCTATGTCGAGATGACTCGTGGCTTCAACAACGGAAATTTTAAGTCGAGCGAAGGCCGAAACCCTGAAAACTCCACTCTTATACGATTTGAGGATTTTGTTGACGAACTGGCTGAGGCTTTCCAGGCAACCGACAACTAAAACACCTCAGAGCCAGTAGATCTGATTCATTATAGTAATGCGACATTTTACACATAACGGCGCTGTCCCAAAAAAGTTATTTCGAAATGTCGATTTCGGGTCGTTTCATTCGACAAAGAGGTAAAGCAAGGATTTTGCCTTTTGTCATGAATTTCAGAAAAGGGGGGAGTAAGCTATGAGTCGTGTACGAGTACTTGTAGGAACACGTAAAGGTGCGTTTGTGTTGACGTCAGACGGTAAGCGTCAACAGTGGGATATTAACGGTCCCCATTTTGGTGGATGGGAGCTGTACCACATTAAGGGATCGCCTGCCGATCCGAATCGACTGTACGCGTCGCAATCCAGTAGCTGGTTCGGACAGATCATTCAACGTTCTGATGATGGCGGCAAGACGTGGGAGACGCCCGGCGGTGAGAAGATGCCTGATCCCTATGAGCCGCCTGCCGGCATGAGTAATAAGTTTGTATATGATAGCTCTTCCGAAACCGGAGCCCCTCTTACAACACATCAGTGGTATGACGGTACGCAGCACCCCTGGGAATTCCAACGCGTATGGCACCTCGAACCGTCACTGACCGATCCCGACACGGTCTATGCCGGGGTAGAAGATGCTGCGTTGTTCCGATCAAACAACGGCGGGCAGTCCTGGGAAGAGCTTCCCGCGTTGCGGAGCGCAAAGGGCCATCTCTGGCAGCCGGGTGCCGGAGGAATGTGCCTTCACACGATCCTTTTAGATTCAACGAATCCTGAGCGGATGTTCATTGCCATTTCAGCAGCCGGCGCATTTCGAACCGATGACGGTGGCAAGACGTGGCGACCGATAAATCAAGGACTGAAATCACAGATGGAACTTCCTGATCCCAAAGCAGAGGTCGGCCACTGCGTGCATTGCATCGCCATGCATCCGTCCCGCCCGAACGTGCTCTTCATGCAGAAGCATTGGGATGTCATGCGTAGCGACGATGCGGGTGAGTCGTGGCATGAAATCAGCGGAGACTTGCCTTCCGACTTTGGATTTCCTATTGCAGTGCATGCGCACGAGCCAGAGACCATCTATGTGGTTCCGATCAAGAGCGATTCTGAGCATTATCCGCCCGAAGGAAAATTGCGCGTCTATCGCAGTCGGACGGGGGGCAATGAGTGGGAACCGCTAACGAAGGGATTGCCGCAACAGGATTGCTATGTGAATGTCTTGCGGGACTCGATGACTGTCGACTCGCTCGATCCGAGCGGCCTGTATGTCGGGACAACTGGTGGGCAGGTGTATGCCTCGTCAGACGGAGGAGACAGTTGGATGTCGATTGTTCGTGATCTTCCTGCTGTACTCTCGGTAGAGGTTCAGGTTTTGCCATGATTCGAGTGGTGTTGCCTGCCCATCTCCGGACCTTGGCGAGAATTGACGGCGAGGTGAAATTACAGATTGATGATCCAGTTACATCGCGTTCAATCGTCGATGCACTTGAAGCGGTGTATCCGATGCTGCGCGGAACCATTCGCGATCACAGCACGAACAAGCGTCGACCATTTGTGCGGTTCTTTGTCTGCGAGGAAGACTGGTCACATGAATCCCCAGAGACTCTGCTACCTGACGTCGTAGCCTCAGGCGAGGAGCCTTTTCTGATCGTTGGAGCCATGGCTGGGGGATAAGAATGTCCGATGGCATGAGCGGTTGTGCAGCAAGGTCAAATTTCGTACGAGGATAAAAAAACGCATCTCGTTGCTCGTGAAGCGCATCTCGTAAAAACCAGAAAGACTCTTGTTTACGTGAAATAGGAGATAGGATTCATGAGAGACGAGTCAGGAAAACGCCTTATCTCTGCTGGCGTATGGGTGATCTTTACTCACAACTGCAATGACAGCGGACGGTCCGGTTGAGGGCGGAATTAGGCAAGCCGCAGTTGCGCCAAAGACGCGATCGCATTGCCTCCAGTTGTGTCTGGAGTGATGCACAGCTCGAGTATCGTGACACCTGGAAGCTCGACGTGATGGTCTTCCGTCTCGGAGTTTGCGCCTTGGGGACTGAAGTTCCATTGCTGCCGCACGATTTCCCGGAATGTCTGCCCACCATCCCCCGACCAACGCAAGACGTATTCTTGCATGCGTTCAGTATTGACTTCCACGAAGTGCAGCCAGATCCGACGGAGTGGTTGTGGTTGGGCGAAAAGCAGTCGGATCGTCTGCTTCCCGGACCTTGCGGCACGCCACCCCGAGTTGCGATCTGGTAGCAACGCAGACTCAATTGGATGATCCGGATCCTCCGAGGTGATTTCCACCTCCGCGAGCTCATCCACGTTCAACCACTCCAGGTCAGTTGGAGCGGTTTCTTGCTGAACTGGTTCTATAATTCGCTTGCGCATAGTGCCTCCTGAATAAATAATAGATGTATACGAGGCGCAGGTTTATCGTGCAGCGTACATTTGTTCTCCTGGGTTTGGCCAGAGGATCAGCCATGAACCGGTTCGGCATGTAACTTCAAATTCAGTGCTTCCATGACCTTAAGGATGGTATCGAAACTAGGGCTTCTCTCTCCAGAGAGAGCTTTGTACAGGCTTTCACGAGAAAGTCCTGCATCACGTGCGACTTGGGTCATGCCCTTCGCCCGAGCAATATCGCCAAGTGCTTTTGCGATGAATGCCGCATCACCATCGGCCTCTTCAAAGCAAGCCTCTAAATACGAGGCCATTTCTTCAGGGCTTCGAAGATGTTCAGCCACATCGTAGCGAGTAGTCACCGTTTTTTTCATCATCGACTCCTACAAGTTTGGGCGTACTTCTCAGTCTTGCGAATTTCAACCACAATTTAACTGTATCCAACTGGCTACATTCTGTCAACGCTTCTTTGTACGTATACGGCGACAGGAAAAGCCTATGATAAAGCTAACTGGGCACGGCTTTCAGGACTCAGCCATCTTGCTTCGGAGTATCGAAAGACACTACGAGCAGAAAACGACAGATTTATTTTCAGACTTGTGCGAGCAGACTGTTTCCATGTTGTCTTGTATTGCTCAAGTATTTGCCCCTTTTTCCTGCATCTTTTTCTTCAATGAGAAACTCATTCATGAGTATAATACTACTGGCACGCGGAAACTCGGTCGTTGTGTTGGGTGTGGTGTGCAGCAACAACTACAAAAATAAATCCGTTTCATTTTTATTTATAAAATTATAAAACTAGACTTGACCCTAAAAATTCACCAAGCGTTCGTGTTCGCCTAACAAGAAAGAAATGTAGCTTCTGATGAGGTTACAAATTAATCTGGCCTCGTTCAGTTCAATCACTACACCGCTGTTCAAATTAAGTCCGTGTCTAACGCCTCCTCCAGTCGGTGAGGAAAGGTAGCCATGAAGGTTCGTCATCCATTCAAGGATTCTTTCGAAAGTTGTTCCACTATGAAGCCTTCTCAGGTTTTTAACAATTTTATTAAAATACTTTCCTTCAATGGTTCCTGTCCCCGTGTCAACGTTACTAAAAGCGGTTGAGACACTTTCGAGAAGCCAAAGTAATTCTTGAACTGCCTCCCGACCTCGCCCTTCATTTAAAAGGGTTTCGGACCGTCTAAGCGAAGCCTGAACCAATTCAATGGCTTGCTCAGCAAGTGTAGTACTTTCCTGCGGAACTTCCACTACGGGAGCAATCTCAGACTCTCGGAGGATAAGGTCCGGCGGTCTAATCACATATCCAATCTTATGTTGAACGCATATATCATTGATCATAGAAAACTCAGGGGCATAAAAAGCATCGTTGATTTCTTTGATTGACTCACAGGCACTGTAAATTGCCTCAATAAATAGTGGAGCGTTTTGGGCAGCATTGCTCATATACTTGCTAAGGTCAGTTTCGGCCCAACTTTCAGTACTGCTCTGAATATGTGATGTACCCATAGCCTCACAAAAAAACCTTTTAAAGTATTCGATTATTTGCCACCGGTCTCCCTGTGTGGCAACTCTTGCGATAATGTCGTGAAAGTCACCTAAAGCCTGTTGGGGAATTGCAGAGTTGACGAATTGACCGTCCCCAGGTGGTTTGAACCGCCATGCTCCGGAAAATTTAAGTGGCAAGAGTTATCCCTATAACCTTTTTTATAAATGAATTTAAACAGAGTAACTGTTCTAATACCTCACCCGAAAAGTCGGACTATCTTCTGGCCTAGATTTCCTCTAGTCATAGAGGCGTGTCGTCGATATATTCGCGTGGCCCGGCAACTCCTCCACTTTGGCGATATCGACTTCAATTTTGGGGTTAAATCTAGTTTTATCTAATACTATTTCCCTAAATTTCATGCGTGCCTACGTACTTCTGGCTTAAACTTGGGTAGAAGGGAAAATCTTCGCAAATTCGGATTAAATGTCAAGTCACGCGATTTTTGGCCGGCCTCAATTTTCCTGCCTGATTGGAAAAGATCTGGTGAATTGGTTGTCATCGGACAGAGAATCCAAGAATTGATCCGTTCACGAGGTCTTTCGTCCTTGCTGGTCTCGGCCAAACCGC
>BQIU01000107.1 GCA_021603905.1 Nitrospirales bacterium | reverse complement strand
TTGGCGACGGTTGCGAGGATTTAGAGAGTTACCCAAAGTCATCGCAGGTATTCAATTTACTGATGGCATGGAAGACACAAGCCCAAACTCAGTCGCCGCGTGAGCAACGTTTCGTGCACTAGATTTGACAATAACTCAATGAGCGAAGGCTATCTCGTGAAATCTTTATATAATCTTTATAAAATACAATCCTGTTACGAATAGTACCCTTACGTCCTTGCCCACTAGACTATCTAGATAACCAAGAAATGTGATGAAGACTCTCATTCATTTATAGGCTGTGACATGCCAGCACATATTTTAGTTCTCGACGACGACCAGGATATTGCATTGATGTTGAAAGATCGCCTGAACTTTCTGGGATATCACGCAACGACAGCCAACAACGGCGCTGAAGGTATGGCAATGCTTGAAACCTTGACCATAGACGGAATCTTACTCGATGTCCAAATGCCGGTTATGGATGGATTAACAATGCTTAAACATATACAGGATCAACATCCACAAGTCCCTGTCATCATGATGACGGCTGAGCTCAACAAGGATAGCCTGATTCAAGCTCTGGAACGAGGCGCTCGGGACTATCTGCTGAAGCCAATCGACCCTGAACGTCTTATGAAGAAATGTTCGACGGTTTTTATACCGAGAAAGGCTACAGTGAATGATTGTGAACATGTTTGAATGCCTAGAGTCATTTGAGGAGGTAAAACGTGGTCATATGCAACAAATTCTGATAGTGGATGATTATGAAAGCGGACGGCTCGTACTCCGGGCGAGACTCGAGATGCTGGGGTATCAATGTCATGAAGCTGGAAATGGGGCAGAAGCCCTGAATGCTATCCAGAGCCAACACTTCGATCTAGTAATTACTGATCATAACATGCCCGTCATGACAGGCTTGGAATTACTCCAATGTTTAGCTGAGAGATCAGAATCTCAACGACCTCCAGTTATTTTTGTCTCCGGCCATCTTTCAGACGATTTGCGTAAGGCTGCCCTAAGAGTGGGAGCAAGTGCTATTCTGGCAAAACCTTACGACGATGAAGAACTGACGAGAGAAATTACCCGCATCTTCAAACCATTATTGAATCAGAGCCAGAAATCGACGAAACAGGAATGCCGTAGCGGTTTGCAAGTAAATCAATAACCAACCTTGCAGCGCTTGTCAGACTCATAACTTCGACACTTTTGCCATACGGTAACTTCTCACTTCTCTACCTCAATTCGTTTTTCACAATTTGTAGAAATACACACGGCATTTTATCGTCTTGAGGGCCGAGACAAGTCCTGGCGTCTTAAAGCGAATTCTGCGTTCTTATTTATAAATATAAATCAGATGTGTTCTCATTTTATGATGGCACGTAAATTGACTTTATCGTCAGAGTATACTAGCGTTAAGCCCATTTTCTGTCCGTTTGTCAGCAACTTACGTGTAAAATGCCTGAAGGAATGTACGAGCCTCCCTCGACGCTTTCACAACAGATCATTGCCAATGACCATCTACCATTGACATCGAGACAGAGCAACACATGCCATGGTCAATTCCATATCATTAGCCTATTCCAAAACTACTCTTTTCATACAATATCTATTGGGTCGAGATAGTCAGCGTGATACGCCATTCACCGACATCGCTCTTTCTCATGAGATTATCAAGGCCTTATTTTATAAGGAGTATTCACATGTTTAATTCATTTAACCTCGTAAGCAGTCGGTTGTTAACACGATATGCTTCCATGAACAGAGTATGGATCAGCGCGGGCGTCATGCTTATGCTCCAGGGGTGCGCCTATTTAGATGTAGTCGATGGTGATGCGGACAAAACACAATTCACATCGATACAAGAACAACGCCTCCATAAACTGGCGACTGACAAGGGAGATGTCGAGGCCCAAGTGCAGTTAGGAGAGTTATATGTCATCGGTCACGATGCTCCTCAAGACCTTGAAAAAGCTAGCTATTGGTATCAGCAAGCTGCAGATCAGGGAAACCTCACCGCCCAACTGCGCTTAGGTGAAATGTACATGATGGGCCATGGAGTGTCTCAAGATCATGACGAGGCCAGCCGCTGGTATCGCCTCGCCGCCAGCCAAGGAGATGCCTTAGCTCAATTACGGCTTGGCCGATTATATGATCAGAGTAATGGCGTCCCACCGAATTATCAAGAAGCCAGCCATTGGTATCACATGGCTGCCAACCAAGGCGATGCTCAGGCTCAACTCCGTTTGGGGGAAATGTTCGAACAAGGCCATGGCGTACCTCAAGATTATCAAGAAGCCAGCCTGTGGTACCGCATGGCGGGCAACCAAGGCGATGCTCAAGCGCAACTCCGTTTAGGCGAAATGTTTGACCTGGGACGAGGAATACCACAGGATTACTCCGAAGCCATCCGTTGGTATCGCATGGCGGCTGACCGTCGGAGTACTCAAGCGCAACTCCGTTTGGGCGAAATGTTTGAACGAGGCCATGGCGTACCTCAAGATTATCAAGAAGCCAGCCTGTGGTATCGCATGGCGGCCGAACAGGGAAATCCGTCCGCTCAAATCAGAATGGCGAAAATGTGTATGCAAGGCCAAGGAATGCCAGAGAATCATGCGGAAGGTATCCGTTGGTACCGCTTAGCCGCGGACCAAGAAGATTCCCTTGCGCAATTCCAACTCGGGAAAATGTATGAAAATGGAATTGGTGTGCCGCAAGATTTTACCGAAGCCAGCCGTTGGTATACCCTGGCTGCCACACAGGAAAACCCTCTCGCACAATTCCACTTGGGTGTCATGCATGAGGTAGGGAAAGGGGTTCCGCAGGATTATAGACAAGCCATGGAATGGTACACACATTCAGCAAACCACGGACACACGGAAGCACAGTTCAAACTTGGAAACCTCTATGCCATACGAGAAGATTATATCCACGCACATATGTGGCTGAACCTTTGCGCCGCGCAAGGTCACGAAGAAGCGAAAGCCCGCTTATCCAGACTCGCATCTGATATGACGTTTGAACAAATTGCGCAGGCACAAGAACTGGCACGAAATTGGAATAGCCAGAACAGCAAAAAAGCTATAGCGAGCCCAACTACGTTCAAGGCGAGCTAGTAGCCTTGGGAACGATAGTTTTCGGAACGGAGAGAGATGAAAGAGCTCCTTCATGTGAAGAAGATCGTGAAGGCCTATTGATCTGTCAATGATAGATGCCCAAGCTCACCCAGCGCCATGACCGACTTCAAATATTGGAAGTTCATTGAAACAGCAATAGTCATAAAGAAGAAAATTCGGCAGACCTATCATTAATCTACCAAGGGGGAACAGATAATAATTTCTGCTCGAAGTCCAGCCCATATTACTCAAAGCTGGATATATCCAATTATCTCATAGATTTTCCAATGAAAGTTTTTTTGTTCTATTCTGATAAAGGAAACGAAATAGCGAGACCACCCATCACATCACGAAGTTTATAATTCTTCTTGGGACTGAGAGGATGAGCATTATGACAGTTCACGCAGGAAGACGACACAGCGGTATCAGCATAGATAGCCGTAAAATACCGACGACCATCCTTCTTAATGACACCCGTAAACGGCTTGCTCGGGTCTCCCTCAACAGCCTCTAATCCTGTTCGTTCAAACCATGTCGTCGGTCGATTCTTTTCGTAGATTGGCCATAAACTGATCAAACGATACTCAAGACCCGTCCCCTTACTTTTTACTCGAATGCCAGAAAGCGTCAGCATTTGTGCCGGTAACGGAAGAGCCGTCTTTTTTTCCCATGCTTCTTCAGCGACAACCACATCATGTTCCTTCATACGCTGGACAACATGAGTCGTGTATATGGTGCGATCTGCCTCAAGAACCGAGTGAATAAATTCTGCAACGCGCTCAGCCGCAACAACTTCCTTTTCAAGTGTGGTAGGAGCGAACTGTGAATACCCGATTGACCCAACACTGAATATTAGAGCGATCACACATCCCCATACCATAAAGAGTTGTTTCATACGTGACTCCTCCATCTCTACATATGAATCGTCTTAAGAAAAAATATAAATACGCCTATACGTTAAAAAGGTGACGTGATAATGAACTCGTTGCAATCGTTATAGGGTAAATCTTAGTGGAAGTGCAATGTTCGAGGGTACTCGGCACAGACCATTACGTCATGGGCAAGTCAAGTTTCCCCTTGATAATACATAACTTCTGGAAAATCAGTTGAGTCTCCCTTGAGTGACATCTCAACATCGTCGCATAATTTAACAATGGAAATGGAGAACAAGAGAAAAACTGACTCAGCCATCATCGAAAAATGTAGACGCGTTGAGACCCGTACTTAATGGACGACAATGGATTTTTTTCGAGCAAATCCAGCGCCACTTCAAAAAAAGATCGCACCCTAAACATGGGCAAATTCTTGCATTAATAGAATTAGCCATTATGTGCGAGCGAGACCCTCTCGGCGCAGTAAAGATTGCAAACGTTGAATAACCGGAAACACCTCTTGATTCCAGTCGGCACCTTGTCGATCAAACGCTTTCTGTTCCTCCTCAACAATCCATCGGTCTTGAGCAAAGATCCCATCTGTGAACCACACGATAAACGGCCACAAAAGATTTATTAGCCCTGGGATCGAAGGCTTTCGAATCATCATCAACCCAAACGTATGATTCACGCGTTGCTCACAATCAACTGGCACATACACATTCCACAAATTTAAAGCAGGCTCAGTACTTCCTGCTGTCCAAAACTTGAGAGTTTGATAGGGATACTCCGTGCAAATAGTCATGAGATCCTGCTTCGAACCACCAGCCGATGGGGTTGAACTCCCGAGAATGAGTTTCTCTCCAAGCGGTTGCGTACCTTTAACTCGTGAAAACGTATAGTCAACTTCTACGGCATGTGCCCGTTCCCGAAGCTCCAAAAACACCGTTCGGATTCCACCCATCAGTCGGCGATGCAAAAATTGATGATTCATATCCATCAGGTTCTCATGCATAAACGAGTAATGACAATTCACGATTCGATCAAGATATCGGGTCTTGTAATGGGGGTCATCTTTGAAGGACACTTCTGGGAAGACAACCTCTGAAAGTTTCTCCAAAGCTCCAGGAAAAACAAACACAAGACCATAGGCCTCTCGGCAAGGATAACTTCTGACACCTTTAGGTCGCGGCTGATCAGATTTTAAGTATGGAACCCCAATACAGATGCCATTTTGATCATAGGTCCAACAATGGTAGCCACACTGAAGATGCTCTCCGTGCACGACTCCGCAATGGAGTGGAACCTGTCGATGGGCACATCGATCTTCGAGAGCATATAACTGACCGCTTTCGGTCCGAACCAAAACAATGGGATCGCCAGCAAACGATACGCCAAGCGTCTTGCCCTTCTTGACATCATTTGCACGTGCAAGCGGATACCAATGATCAGGATGACTTCCGGTTTTTCTCAGATCGGATGTGGGGGTCGTCTGCCGAAATTGAGACCGACGACGTTCCAGAATGAGAGGTACAACGATATCGTTCTGCACCCCTTCGGATACATGAGGCGGTTTTATCATGAAATCCTCCAAAAATATGGGGAAATGCGAAGAAAAATGTGTGAGAGCCTCGAGGTGATAAAGAGGGGGTTACGAAAGGCAAGTGTTACAATTTATACCACAAATAGGCCAACAGGGATAGGTTGAGTTTTACCTTTGCAGTGCTTGGGTTTTGTGGATAAATGATAATACATGCCTACGAGCACAGCCGTTACTGACAACTCGACCAAATATTTTCTTATCGCCGAAAATTTTAGATTTTCTTTCACCATAGTGATGCACGACTTTACATGCCGTTCATTCACAAAGTAACAGAACAGTAATTATACAAGATACAAAAGGGCCTCCAAATAGACAAAAAGTCGTATCAGCTCATAAAGATGTCCACTGCTTCGTCGTGTTATGCAACTTTATTAGCTTTGCGCTTTCAAGAAATGAATACTTGTAGATGAAGGAATCTATTATGTTGATTTCCTTGTTTTCGTTCTCTAATCCTTACGGCCAAGCCAAAACAACTATTTCCACTCTTTCTACACCCAGCAACTTTGCTACACTGGCTCTCAGGACCTCGCTATGCAGCCATACTCTATCACGGCCTCAATGCTCTACAACCTTGTCAGCTGTGAGCATCGCCTCTATCTCGATACATTTGGCGATGCATCCCAGCGCGATGAACCGAACGCGTTCATCCAGCTTTTATGGGAAAAAGGGACGCTGTTTGAACAAGAAGTCATCCAGAAACTCGAAACTCCGTTCCTTGATCTTTCGCGTTATCGAGGAGATGAGAAAGAACGGCGCACTCGAGAGGCAATAGAACAACGTGTCTCACTTATTTATAGCGGCCGATTATCCGTCAATGATCTCTTAGGTGAACCTGACCTCTTACGAAACGACGGAGAAGGTTATGTGGCTGGCGATATCAAGTCCGGGTCGGGAGAAGAGGGTGACGAGGATCAAGGCAAGCCCAAGAAAACCTATGCTGTCCAATTGGGGTTGTATACGGACATTCTCGAACGTTTAAACTGTTCTGCCGGCCGCTGGGCGTTTATTTGGGATATTCATGGAAAAGAAATCCGCTATGAATTTTCGCAGCCTCAGGGCCGTCGAACTCCCGAAACCTGGTGGGAGCTCTACAACACGGTTCGTCAACGTGCCCAAGACATCCTTGAACAACGTCACGAGACGCAAGCAGCCTATAGCAGTGGAATCTGTAAGCTCTGCCACTGGTACAGACCCTGCTTACTGAATCTTCAAAAACAGCATGACCTCACTCTCTTACCTGAACTGGGGCGCTCAAAACGTGACGCGCTACGCACGCACTTTTCAACGATTCAAAACTTTGCGGCATCTGACCTCAAGAGTCTGATCAATGGCAAAAAAACAATTATTTCAGGCATCGGTCTTGGGACGATTCAGAAGCTTCACGCCCGCGCACAACTAGTGTCTGCCGGGGCACATGCTCGTCCCTATCTTCGAGAAGCCATTGATTTGCCCGCTCATGACTCGGAAGTATTCTTTGATATTGAAGTCGATCCTCTTCGCGACCACACCTATCTACATGGCTTTATTGAACGTCACCATCAAGATCACTCCACCGAGCAATACGTCGCCTTCTTTGCAGAGAATCCCACACCGGACGCTGAACAAACCGCGTTTGCCCAAGCCATTGAATATCTGCAGCAACATGCTCACTCCATGGTGTACTACTACTCCAAATATGAACGGACGATGTACCGAAAGCTTCAAACAAAATATCCTGACGTCTGTTCAGCCGACGACATTGAAACCCTTTTTTTAAGGGAACGGGCCATCGACCTCTACTTTGATGTCGTCCTCAAAGCCACCGAATGGCCAACCAGAGATTACTCGATTAAAACCCTGGCGAAATATTTAGGGTTTCTTTGGCGGGATACTCATCCCTCAGGAGCGGCTTCTATTGAGTGGTTTCATCGATGGGTTGAAAGTGGCGATCAGATTATCCGACAACGAATTCTCGACTACAACGAAGATGATTGCATTGCCACGAGAGTCCTCCTTGATGGGATTAGAAAGCTTCCTATCAAGACCTCCAATCCGTGACATTCGCCCCTGCTTCTCCTTTTGATACGACCCGAAACACGAGCCTCAGAATGATATGATACACTCCTGATTATGAAACGATGGGCTTCCGGATTTCTGGTCTTGATTGGCCTGGCTATAGTTGCCTTGGTCCTCAATGCTTGGCTGTTTACCCCTGACCCTGTTCTCGTAAACATCGTACGAGTTAAAACGGGACTCGTCGAGGAAACCATCACCAACTCACGCGCAGGTACGGTCAAAGCCCGGCGGCGCGCACACCTTTCCTCGGAAATTGGCGGACGCGTGGTCTCCGTTCCACATGATAAAGGCGATCGCGTACAAAAAGGCGATATTTTACTTCAACTCAATAATGCCGCTGAGGCGTCAAACCTTGAAATGGCACAACGTGAACTGGTCGTGAGCAAGGCCAATCGGACACGCTCATGCCTAGAAGCGAGTCGAGCGAAGCGCGAGCATGCACGGTTTCAAGACCTCTCTCGAAAAGAATTAGTTTCGACGGATGAACTCGACAAAGTCCATAGCACAGCCCAAACCAGTGCCGCAGCCTGTCAAGCCGCGGATGCCAGCGTTGAGCGAGCACGGACGCGTATTAAAGAAGCGCAAGCCCAGTTACAGAAAATGGTTCTCTATGCTCCATTTTCCGGAATTCTTGCTGACGTGAAAGTCGAAGTTGGAGAATGGACCACCCCTGCCCCTCCTGGGGTGCCGATTCCCGCGGTACTTGATCTCATCGATCCAACCTCTATTTTTATTAGTGCCCCCATGGATGAAGTGGATTCATCAAAAATTCACCCAGACCAGTTGGCACGGGTCACCCTGGATCCCTATCCCAAGCATTCTTTTATGGGTCGAGTCGTAAGAGTCTCCCCCTATGTCGATAACATTGAAGAACAAAACCGCACGGTTGAGATTGATGTGGAGCTCGATGACCGCGATTTTGCCACAACATTGCTCCCCGGCACCTCGGCAGACGTCGAGATTATTCTTTCTCAAAAAGAACGAGCTCTGAGAATTCCAAGAAGCGCCGTGCTCGAAGGGGACAAGGTTTGGATAGTGGAACAAGACCACATCACGGAACGGGTTATCCAGATGGGGCTGAAGAATTGGGACTATGTAGAAATCCAGGAAGGACTTTCGGAAGGAGAAACGGTGGTCACGTCGTTAGATCAACCCGATCTTCAAGTTGGGGATCTTGTTCAAATGACAAACGAGTGAAGTCACGATAGCTCTGAATCTCCTGTCTCCGATTGACGTACCCCCTATGATGCATGAGACATATGCCATTTCACAGCATCGATTACGGATGCGCTCGGATATGATTGTCGAGGACCTGACTCGAATAGAGAGCTTCACTGGGCATGAAGGGTAATAATGCATCCAATATTTAGATTACAGGTATCCGAGTGATTAATCTCCATCAAGTTTCGAAGATTTACCAAGTCGGAGATCAACCGGTCTATGCTCTGGCCGATATCACTGAACACATTAAGACGGGAGAATACGTGGCCATTATGGGGCCTTCCGGTTCAGGAAAATCGACCTTACTCAATTTATTGGGCTGCCTGCTCCGTCCAACGGAAGGGTCGTATCAACTGAACGGAGAAGATATCAACACGCTGAGCGACGCCGAATTATCAAAGTTGCGCCAATCATTAATCGGATTTATTTTTCAATCATTTCATCTCATTCCACGGCTCACCGCGGCTGGCAATGTTGAACTCCCAATGATCTTTGCCGGTATCGCGCCTCAGGAACGTCAGCAACGAGTCGCCACTGCTCTGGAGGCGGTCGGACTGACACCACGGTCACACCATCGCCCTGATCAATTGTCTGTCGGTCAACGCCAACGAGTCGTGATTGCACGGGCCACCGTGATGAACCCCCAGCTTATTTTAGCCGATGAACCGACAGGGAATTTAGATCGTGAGTCAGGGAAACAAATACTCGGACTTCTTGATCGACTCTATTCTCTGGGACATACGCTCATTGTGGTCACACACGACATCGATGTCGCCAATCGTGCGGAACGTGTTCTGGTGATCAGTGATGGGCACATCGTACAACGAACCAGTTCAAACAACATCAAGAACAGAACTTCAGTGACGGCTCCGTCTTCATCGTAACCCGGATTAACCATGGCCGCTAGAGATCTCGTAGGCTTCGCATGGGCCGCACTCAAAGGTCATCCTATCCGTATCGGTTTGTGTTTGACCGGTATTGCGATTGGCATCATGGCCATCGTCGTCCTGACTGCATTAGGAGAAGGTGCACGACGCTATGTGGTCAACCAGTTCATGTCGATCGGGAGCAATTTACTGATTGTCATACCGGGAAAAACCGAGACTACCGGGGCGATTCCCGGTTTCGCAGGAGCCCCGCATGACTTGACCATCATGGACAGCCAGGTCATCCGTCGAAGCATTCGCTCGATTCAATTACTCGCCCCGATCTCAATGGGCACGGAAACGGTTCACTATGGCGAACGACGACGGCAGGTTCCGATTGTCGGCACCACAACTGACTTTCTAGAGGCACGACATCTTCGCATGGCACGGGGACAATTTCTGCCAACAGGAGATCCACAACGAGGCGCCCCTCTTGTCGTCCTAGGACACCGCGTCGCACAGGAACTCTTTCCTGACACTTCGCCATTGGGACAATTGATTCGTGTCGGAGACTGGCGAATGCGAGTGATTGGCACCCTTGCACCCCGCGGTACACAATTAAGTATGGATATGGATGATTTAGTGATTGTCCCAGTGGCGACAGGTATGCAGCTCCTGAACCGTCATTCTTTGTATCGTATCCTTCTTCGAGTCCGAAACGTGTCTGAATTGGAGACGACCTGTAACCACATTGTCTCAGTACTGGCTCAACGTCATGGAGAAGATGACAGTACGTGCATCACGCAAGGAGCGGTCGTCAGCACCTTCTCATCCATCCTCAATGCCTTGACACTCAGCTTAGCAGCCATTGGATTGATTTCGCTGACCGTCGCCGGAATTGGAGTCATGAATGTCATGCTCGTCGCCGTGTCGGATCGTACGGAAGAAATTGGACTCTTAAAAGCATTGGGGGCGAGAAGCAGTCAAATTTTATTGATATTTTTGATCGAAGCCATCATCCTTTCTTTAGCTGGAGGCATGATCGGGCTTGCTCTCGGATGGGTGATCGTACAAGGCCTGATCTCACTCTATCCGGCCATTCCAGCCTCTACTCCCCTTTGGGCTTCAATTTCCGCAGTGCTGGTCTCAATCGTCGTCGGTGTCGTGTTCGGATTGATTCCCGCACGTCGTGCGGGACGGCTTGACCCCATCCACGCACTGGAGCAGCACACATCATGAGACTGAAAGACCTCTTGCTCCTTTCGTTTGGCGCGATTACGGCCCGACCAACCCGTACAGGCCTCTCCTTGCTTGGCATTGCGATCGGCGTCATGACGGTTATTTTACTCACATCGATTGGTGAGGGCACTCGCCGCTATGTACTTTCTGAATTTACCCAATTTGGCACCAACCTCCTGACCATTACACGAGGGAAAACTCAAACCGTTGGCATCCCAGGCGTTCTCGGTGGCACAACGCATAAATTGACGATCCAAGACGCCCAAGCCCTTCGACAGCTTGATGGAATTATTCGAGTGGTTCCATTGTCGGTAGGCAATGCCAGAGTTGAGACTGAAGGTCGGGGACGGAGCGTATCTGTTTTTGGAGTAACCGCGGAGATGCCGGAACATTGGAAATTCTCTGTGCGATCTGGCCGCTTTCTTCCACAGGGAGATCCATTTCGCCGACAATCTGTCGCAGTCCTTGGACCAAAGCTGAAAACCGAACTGTTTGGTGACGCCTCGCCCTTAGGTAGTTTCGTTCGCATTGCGGGATATCGTTTTCGAGTCATCGGCGTTATGACTCCTAAAGGTAATCTCTTGGGATTCGACATTGATGATGCGGTCTATGTGCCTGTCGCTTCGGCGATGACGATGTTCAATATGGACGAACTGATGGAAATACAAGTGGCCTTTGGATTCGGTCGCCAATTGGAGACCATCACGCAACAGATTCGAGATCGGCTGATGGATCGACATCGGGGCGAAGAAGATTTCACGATCGTGACTCAAGCGGCCATGCTTGAGACGATGGATAACATCATGAATGTCATTACCGTCGCGGTCGCCGTCATTGCCGGTATTTCAATGGTTGTCGGCGCTATTGGCATCATGACGGTCATGTGGATGGTCGTGCGTGAGCGGACGGCAGAAATCGGACTCTTGAAGGCCACCGGAGCTACATCAGGACAAATCTATCAGTTGTTTCTCTGTGAATCGATAGCCCTTTCCACCATCGGAGGCACCGTAGGGTTAGCACTCGGTTTGAGTTGTGTCCAAATCCTCCCCACTTTCATTCCAGGAATTCCTGTTCATCCCCACCTTCTTTACGTCCTTGCCGCACTGTTCGTCAGCACCATGGCCGGCATCTGTTCCGGAGTCATTCCAGCGCGACATGCCGCATCAATTGATCCAGTTATTGCTCTTCATACACCCTAATCGTTCCCTATGACCCTCTCTCCGACTTGAGATTCGTTTTCTCATGGACTGGTTATCCAATTTTCCCAAATCGCGTTAAAAGAGAAAAAAGAGTGACTCATCATCTTAAGGCTGGTATGATTCTAAGATTGTCACGAGTGGAAACAGGCACGACACTGGTCACGGCTTGAGATAAATGGAAGGGACTATTCCATGACAAAACGTATTCACCTATCCCGCATCCTCATTGTTGAACAAGAACCGGTCCAACGAGCAACCCTCATGGACCAGTTAAAGGATGAAGGGTATGACGTCATCGGAGTAGGGACCGCTCGAGAGGCAGTCGAACAAGCTAAACAAGACAACTTTGGGTTGGCCATCATTGAGTTACGCCTGCCCGACCACAACGGCATTCAGCTCCTAGAAGAACTACGGGCTGCGACCATAGGTATACGTGTAATTATTTATACCGAGCACAGTTCATTGGACTCTGCAAAGGATGCCGTCAACTTGGGAGCCTTCGCTTATATTGAGAAGGGACAACGCCCCGGCGAGCTCCTCCGTCAAGTCGAACGAGCCATGCGCAGTCAACTTGACCAGTATGCAAGAGAATTGGAAGAATCGGTCGCCGAACGAACGGCCACGCTTCAAGAACGCGAAGAGCGTTTTCGGCAGCTGGCCGAACACATCCATGAAGTGTTTTGGTTGTCGTCCGCCGACAAAACTCAAATGTTTTATGTCAGCCCGGCCTATGAGGCCATTTGGGGAAGGACGTGTGCCAGCTTATGCGAGAATCCGGCCAGCTTTCTTGAAGCCGTTCATCCAGATGACCGTGAACGAATTCAACTAGCCATTCCAACGCAAATTCAAGGTACGTACCATGAGTCCTACCGTGTCATTCGACCGGATGGGTCAATTCGATGGATCGAATCTCGTGCCTTTCCTATCAAAAATGAGGAAGGCCACATCTATCGAATCGCTGGTATAGAAGAAGACATTACAGATCGAAGGCGGGTTGAGGAAGCGCTTCAAAAGACTGAGCGAACCTATCGTCAATCAAGCAAAATGGAAGCCATCGGGACTCTCGCCGGAGGCATTGCGCACGATTTCAATAATATCCTGACAGCAATCCTTGGGTATACCGAA
>BQIU01000106.1 GCA_021603905.1 Nitrospirales bacterium | reverse complement strand
TCATTTTCGTTAATGATCGGAATGACTCCATACTTTAAGAGAGAGGTTAACGTATGGCGGGCATTGAGAAAGCGTTTCCGATCTGCAAGGTCTTGGTGAGTGAGAAGAATTTGCGCGACCTTGTCTCCAGTTTTTTCAAAGGATTTTTCATAGGCGCGGATGAGTCGGCTCTGCCCCACTGCGGCAGCGGCTTGCTTGAGAGGAATCGATTGTGGATAGGCTTTCAGGCCGAGTGGATGAATCCCTGCAACAATGGCTCCTGATGAGACAACCACGACTTGCCGATTGTTCGCATGAATTTGAGCGAGATCCTTGGCAATGGATACTATTTGCGCAATTCGAAGGCCGTCATCACGAGAGGCCACTAAGCTGCTTCCAATTTTGACGACAAGGCGTTTGGTTTGTGTTAGGAGCTGGTCTCGCATGTATTTCTCACGTTGGAGACTTGCTGCGCTAAAAAGGCTAACAATGCTGGAAGGCCTTCACGGGTGACAGCAGAAATTGGGAAGAACGAAAGCTGGTGTGATTCACAATACGACTGTAAGGTTTGTCGTAACTCTCCAGTGCCTTGACTATCTATTTTTGTGGCCACAATGGCAAAGGGACGTTGTGCTAAATCGGCATCGTAGGATTCGAGTTCATGTCTCAGTGTGAGTAAGCTCGTGACAGGATCCTCAACGGACCATTCTGAAATATCAAGAAGAAATAACAAAAAGGCTGTACGTTGAATATGTCGCAGAAATTGAAAGCCTAAGCCTTTGCCTTCATGGGCGCCTTCGATCAAGCCTGGAATATCGGCGACCACAAAACTTTGGTCCTCTGTGACACTCACGACGCCGAGATGCGGACGTAGGGTGGTGAATGGATAGCTGGCAATTTCCGGATGAGCAGAAGAAATCGATGAGATGAGTGTAGATTTCCCGGCATTGGGAAGTCCAACCAGTCCAACATCCGCAAGAAGTTTCAGTTCTAAAATCAATGAACGTTCTTCACCAGGAGTGCCAGTTTCGAATTCCCGAGGGGCACGATTGGTTGGCGTGGCAAAGTTAGAGTTTCCGCGACCGCCTTTTCCGCCGTGGGCGATAATGACAGTTTGTTGATCGTTGATGAGATCCGCGAGAATGGTCTCTGTGTCTTCTTCCTTGATAATTGTGCCAATAGGGACGGGGATAATGACGTCAGCTCCTGCGCTACCTGATCGGTTGGAGCCTTGCCCGTAGTGTCCTGAAGGGGCTTCGTAATGACGGAGATATCGGAAGTCGAGCAACGTCGAGACGCGTGTTGAGGCCTTGAAGATAATATGGCCGCCATGGCCTCCATCACCGCCATCGGGCCCTCCTCGAGGAACGAATTTCTCTCGACGAAAACTGCACGCCCCATCGCCTCCCGAACCAGCTTTCACAGCGATGCGGGCTTGATCAATAAACATGGATGTCCTTGTTGCTCAGGAAGATATTTCGCAGCAATGTTCAGGAAGGAGCCAATCTAATGATTGACGAAGAAATCGAAGCGAGAAGCCTCAGTGCTGATCACGCAGGAGGGTAGATACTCACTTTTCGCCGGTCTTTACTTCCTTCGAATTTCACCGTGCCGGTGACTTTTGCGAAGAGGGTGTAGTCTTTTCCAAGCCCGACGTTCAGCCCTGGATAAAACTTGGTTCCCCGTTGTCGAACAATGATGCTCCCAGCGCAAACGGCTTCGCCTCCATAAGCCTTGACTCCCAGGTATTGAGGGTTACTATCACGACCGTTTCGAGAGGAGCCTCCTCCTTTTTTATGTGCCATTTGTCAATTCTCCGTTACGGGTAAATGCGTTTAGGAAGGGTTTACGATTTCCCCAATGCGAATTTGTGTGAATCCTTGGCGGTGGCCTTTAGTTCGGCGATAATTTTTTCGTCGTTTTTTCTTAAAAACACGAATCGTTCGAGTCCTCCCGTGGCGAAGAATTTCAGCTTTGACCACGGCATTGTCGATTTTTGGAGAACCGAAAATTGCTCCACTGTCACCGTGGATACATCGAACATCAGGAAGCTCAATAACTGCCCCTACGTCTCCGACCAGCGTTTCTACTTGAAGCACGACCCCAGGCTCGGCCCGGTATTGCTTCCCACCTGTTTCAATAATAGCATACATACATATTCTCCCTTATTGTACTGATTTTTATCACGGTGCTTAAAATGGTGTCAAGATTTTAGAATGACCTTACATCGTCCGATACGTTCGTTGACAGCCAATCACACCACTGCTATATACCATTCGGGAAGCGGTTCGCGTAGTCTTATCGGTAGGATTGATATATGGACACTCCGAGTCAAAAAATTTGGATGGATGGAACGTTTGTTGATTGGAATGATGCATCTGTCCATGTGTTAACGCATTCTCTTCATTATGGGTTAGCTGCATTTGAAGGAATCCGTTGTTATCAAGGCGAGGTGGGGTCAGCAATTTTTCGTTTATCGGAACATGTGGACCGTCTCTTCGAATCGGCGCATATCACCATGATGAAGATTCCCTATTCGAAGAAAGATGTGACTGATGCCATTATTGAGACGGTTCGAATTAATGAACTCAAATCCTGTTATATCAGACCGATTGTCTACTTGGGCTATGGTCCAATGGGTGTGTACCCCGGTGAGAATCCCGTTCGCTTGTCGATTGCTGCATGGTCTTGGGGCGCGTATCTCGGGGATGATGCGCTCGCAAATGGAATCCGGGCCAAAATATCCTCTTTTACCCGTCATCACGTCAATGTGTCGATGACGCGTGCAAAAATCTCTGGTTACTATGTGAATTCTATTCTCGCAAAATGGGAAGCCAAAAAATCTGGATACGAAGAGTCCATTCTTCTAGATCCGGATGGATATGTTGCTGAAGGAACCGGTGAAAATGTGTTTATTGTCAGTAAGGGTATTCTGAAAACCACTCCCTTAACTTCGATTTTAGAGGGGATTACACGAAGTTCCATCATTCAATTGGCTAAGGATAAGAAAATCTCTGTCCTTGAAGAGCGATTTACGCGAGATGCGATGTACGTGGCTGAAGAAATATTTTTAACGGGTACCGCGGCTGAAGTGACGCCTGTTCGTGAACTCGACGATCGAATGATTGGTCAAGGCAAGCCCGGCCCCATAACAGGTACCTTGCAAAAAGGGTTTTTTGATATTGTTCAAGGGAAAGATCCTGCCTACGCAAACTGGCTCACCCCTGTTTTCTAACCTACGTTTCCATCCCTCGTAACTTGTCTTTTAAGTATTGGGAGCAATAGCCGTTACTGGAATGAAACGCACTCAGGATGTGTTGTGCGTGTTATTCTGTTGTGGGTGGTGGCGCTGTAGCTTCTGGATCAGGGTCCGCTAACTCAGGTGCAGCGGGAGTGGGTTCTTCTGAGGTTTCCGTTGATGTTGCTGCCGGTGCTGACTCGACTTCATTAGCTGGTGTTTCGTTTTTAGCCGGTGTTGAAAGGTCAATCACGGATGATGCCGTGTTTTCCTGTTTTGATAACAGGGCCAGACTCAATGAACTCATCATGAAAATAATGGCGGCTCCAACAGTCACCTTACTGAGAAATGTACCAGGTCCTCGACTACCAAAGACCGTTTGACTCGATCCTCCAAATGATGCGCCAATTTCCGCTCCCTTTCCTGCTTGCAATAAAATGGCTGCAATCATCAGAAAGCACACAATAAGGTGGATCACGACGGTCAGGGTATACATAATCTCTCTCGATTTATCGTGGTTAATTTAGGGAACGATGAGCAGAGCCTATGATCTTAACAAATGAGTCTGGATTGAGACAAGCTTTTCCAACCAAAGCTCCATTGATCTGAGGAGATTGAAAGAGAATATCGGCATTGTCAGGATTGACACTGCCTCCATACAAAATACGAATGGCTTCTCGTTTGGTTTCCCATGTACTTTCTAGTATTGCACCAATGAGCGAATGGACTTCGGTGGCCTGGTCAACTGTTGCGGCTTTTCCTGTGCCGATTGCCCATACTGGTTCGTAGGCGATTGTCACCTGGACCATGTGTTCTGCACTGACATCTTTCAATCCCCCGAGGAGTTGTTTTTTAATCACGGCATTGGTCTGCCCCGCTTCACGTTCCTCTAATAATTCCCCAACGCAGAGGATTGGTCGAAGCTGATGGCTTAAGGCTGAATGGACCTTCCTGTTGATCAGGTCATTGTCTTCACCGAAATGTTGCCGCCGTTCAGAATGTCCTAGAATGACCGACGTGCATCCGAGATCTCTGAGCATCGGAGGTGAAATTTCACCGGTAAAGGCCCCTTCGTGTTCACAGAAAACATTTTGAGCGGCTAGAGAGATAGAAGACGATTGTAACGCATCATGAAGAGCTTGAAGGGCGGTAAAGGGTGGGGCAATCACAACATCAACAGGAGATTGTGAAGTGTGGAGCTTAAGGAAGTCGCGAATAAACTCCCGCCCTTCCGAGGCGGTCTTGTACATTTTCCAATTGCCGACAATGAGAGGTGGCTGCATGTCGTGTGATGAGGTCAAAATAAAGGGATACGAAATCCTGCGAAATCGGAAGGGTGGCTTACGGTTGATTTGGTAGAGCTGCCAAGCCAGGCATGTGTTTTCCTTCAAGCAGTTGCAGAGCCGCTCCTCCACCCGTAGAAATAAAGGCCATACTGTCTGATTCTCCAGCACGGTGTACCGCAAGGGCCGTATCGCCACCTCCTACTACGGTTTTGGCATAGGCATTGGCGACGGCATGAGCCATTGAAAGGGTACCGCGAGAAAACGCATCTCGTTCAAAAACCCCCATAGGGCCGTTCCACAAGATCGTTTTCGCATTTTCGACGGCTTCACTAAACAGCTTGACCGACGCTGGGCCGATATCCATGCCATACCAACCTTCAGGAATTTCTTGAATCGGGACAATTTTGGTCTCGGCACTGGGTTCCTGGCTTGCAGCCACCACACAGTCTACCGGTAAATAAAATTTAACACCACGGCTCAGGGCATGCTCTTGAATCCCTTTTGCAAATTCCAACATATCATTTTCAACCAGCGATCGACCAATTTCGTGGCCCATGGCCTTAATGAAGGTGAACGCCATTCCGCCGCCAATGATGACCTTGTCCACACGTTTGCCAAGGTTTTCAATGACACCGATTTTTCCGGAAACCTTCGCGCCTCCCAGGATGGCCACAAAGGGCCGTACTGGATTTTCAACAACCCCTTCCAGGGCTTCGACTTCACGCTTCATGAGATATCCAGCGGCAGAAACCTTCATAAACTTCGTGATGCCAACAGTCGAAGCATGGGAACGATGTGCCGTTCCAAAGGCTTCATTGACATAGACTTCACCGAGAGAGGCTAGTTGTGATGCAAATGTTTCATCATTTTGTTCCTCTTCGGCGTGAAATCGAAGATTTTCGAGCAGTAACACATCGCCGGGTTTCATTTGGCCAACTAATGCACGGACCTCGTCTCCCAGGCAGTCATGAGCAAAGACGACAGGTTTATCGAGAAGACGCTGCAGTCGCTTAGCGATAGGCGCTAAGCTCAAGTTGGGATCAGGCTTTCCATCAGGCCGACCCAGATGAGAGCAAAGGATGACGCTTGCGCCTTCGTCCACGGCATGGTTGATGGTGGGTAGCGCCGCCCGAATACGTGAGTCATCGGTGATCTGTCCGGCATCGTCGAGAGGGACGTTAAAGTCCACCCGTATGATGACGCGCTTGTTGCGTAAGTCGATGTGGTCGATGGTTTGTTTGGTGAGGTTCATATATCCCCCTTTTTTCACGCGAAAGACTTTATCGCAAAACGGGGTAAGGAACCAGAGACGGCAGGTTCCCAATCAAGATTGTTGGGCCAAAAACTTTACCAAGTCACGTAAGCGACATGAGTAGCCCCACTCGTTATCATACCAGGCAAAAACTTTCACAAATCGTTTGTCCATCACCGTTGTCATGGGTGAATCGAGTGTGGCGGAATAAGGGCTCCCGTTGAGATCTGATGAAACAATGGGCGCGACTGAGTAATCAAGGATATTTTGTAATGAACTTTTCGACATGGTTTGAAAGGCCTTATTGACAGTGGCGACATCACAGTCTGTTTCTACTTCCACGGCCAAGTCGATGAGGGAAACGTTGGGTGTGGGAACACGAATAGCAACCCCATCCATCTTCCCTTGTAATTCAGGGATGACCAGGTGCAGCGCTTTCGCTGCTCCGGTTGATGTTGGAATCATCGACAGACTTGCCGCGCGTGCTCTCCGTAAATCTTTATGGGGCAAATCAAGGAGTTGTTGGTCGTTCGTGTAGGAATGGATTGTTGTCATGAATCCATGCCGAATTCCAAATTGTTCGAGCAGAACTTTGGAGACCGGTGCGAGGCAGTTTGTGGTACATGAGGCATTGGAAATTATGGAGTGTTCTTGAGGGTTATATTTGGAGTCGTTGACGCCGAGCACAATCGTCAAATCGGCATCTTTGGCGGGGGCTGAAATGATAACTCGTTTCGCCCCGGCTGAGAGATGTTGGCTGGCACCTTGACGATCCGTAAAACGCCCGGTTGATTCAATGACGACATCAATATTGAGCTGTTTCCATGGAAGTTCTTTGGGATCGCGCTTATCGAAAATTTCAATGGATTGATCGTTGACGACGAGACGTCCAGGCTGGGCTTCGACTTGCCCCTGAAACCGGCCATGAACGGAATCGTAGGTTAAGAGATGGGCGAGAGTGGCAGCATCTGTGAGGTCATTAATCGCGACCACTTCAACTTCAGGATGCCCAACACTGGCACGAAAAAAATTCCGACCGATACGGCCAAAGCCGTTTATTGCAACACGAATAGCCATAATTTATTGATAAGTTTAGGTTTTTCTTGTAATTTGAATGAATAAATAATGTGTCTGGATGGTACTGACCCCTGTGACTTAAGTCAAGAACTGTAAGATGAGAATTTCAAGAAATATGCCGATTATTCTAATGGAACGTACCAAAGCGTCTTGGGGCAACGTCTTTAAATTTTCATGGCTTCTTTCACGTCCTGCATTGTCTCATGTGCGACGATAGAGGCTTTTTGTTTTCCTTCATGAATGATGTCTTGAACATAATCGGATTTCGCCATCAAGTCGGCCCGGGTTTCCCAGGACGGCGCTAATCGTTCAACTATGACATCTGCCACGAGTTTTTTACAATCGATGCAGCCGATGGCGGCGGTTCGGCAATCCTGATTGACTTGCTCCTGTACAGTCTGTGAAGAAAAAATTTTATGGAAATCGTAGACGGGACAGACCTCGGGATTCCCTTTGTCTGTTCGTCGTACTCTGGCTGGATCGGTCACCATTGTTTTTAGTTTCTTGCGAATTTCAGGTTCTGAGTCCGACAAATTAATAGTGTTATGGTAGCTTTTGCTCATTTTGCGGCCGTCAGTTCCCGTCACCTTGGGGAATTGAGTGAGATGTTCTTTCGGCTCCGGAAAAACCGGTTGATACAAGTTGTTAAACCGTCTGGCCAATTCTCGCGTTAATTCTAAATGTGGTAGTTGGTCTTTTCCCACCGGAACAAAGTCAGGTTTATACAGAAGAATATCTGCTGCCTGAAGAACGGGATATCCAAGAAATCCATACGTGGAAAGATCTTTTTCTTTGATTTCTTCTTGTTTTTCTTTATAGGTCGGGTTCCGTTCCAGCCATGCAACAGGCACGATCATGGAAAGAAGAAGGTGAAGAATGGCATGATCGGGGACAGAGGACTGCACAAAGACGGTTGAGCGGGCTGGATCAATTCCAGCAGCCAGCCAATCGATCAGCAGACCTTGGGTGTATTCTTTGATCCGACTCGTATCGGCATAGTTAGTTGAAAGGGCATGCCAATCAGCCACGAAGAAAAAGCATTGGTATTGGTCTTGAAGCGCTTTCCAATTTTCGAGCGCTCCGAGAAGATTTCCCAAATGAAGGTGTCCACTTGGCTGCATTCCACTTAAGACTCGGTTCGACACGAAAAGACTCCTTTATGATTACAGAATTTCACTGGGAAGCACGGTGGCTGCAAGGACCTGAAACACTGACCCAATGATGGTGCTGATAAGATGCACCTGTGGTTCGATCATGATAATCCCCAGAATCACAAACATGCCATAGGGTTCAATGCGACTGAGGCTTAGAGCCGATGCTGGTGGAAGAAGGCTGGTCATAATTCTTCCCCCATCGAGCGGCGGCACAGGAAGTAAGTTAAACACCATTAAGACGACATTAATCAAGATGGAAAAGAGACTCATGGCTGCCAAAGGCAACAACACCATGCCCAACAGGTCGCTTCGCGATTCCAAGCCTGGTTGAGGGGGCCAATTTTCTGCAATCGATGGATCAATGAGAAATATCAAGCTCAGCAGGAGAGCGCTGCCAATGGCCAAGGCGAAATTCATGGCAGGCCCTGCAGCGGCGACGAGTGCCATGTCACGACGAGGATTGTGCAATTGCCGGACATCAATCGGTACTGGCTTGGCCCAACCAATCAAAAATCCACCCGGCATCAAAAAGCACATGAGCGGGACGATGATACTTCCCCATGGGTCAATGTGCGCTAGTGGGTTGAGGGTGAGTCTCCCAGCTAGCTGCGCTGTCGGATCGCCAAAAAAATGGGCGACCCGGCCATGGGCGTACTCATGGAGGACAATCGCAAAGATGAGCGGTAATGCCCGGTACGAAATGGCATGAATAATTGGTGCAATTTCATCCATGTATCTAGTTGATTTGAACGAATCGACCTTTGTCAACTTGTAGTATATAGATCTTTCGATTGAGGACGCCAGTCGAGCCAAATGAGGCGAAACTATTTAACGTGGGGAGATCATGGCGGAGGAGAAATTGTTTCCGAACCTCGTCGCCAGAAGTGGCGCCATTGCGAATGGCATCAAGGACGAGCCAGGCGGCATCATAGGCTTGTACGGCAAACAATGAAGGGTCAGACCCGAAACGCGTGCGGTAGCGTTCGATAAAGGCATGAACCGATGGATCGGGACTATTAAGGAAAAATCCATCAGTAAAAATGCCATGTTCAATCCCATGTCTCGCCCAACGAAAGATTTCAGGGTTGTGCCAACTGTTCCCGCCTAAGAGCGGGGTGTTGATGTCGTAAAAGGCTAGTTGAGATGAGATGAGTGCGAGATTGACTGGCTTCCCAGGTACGAAAATGGCATCGAATCCTGGAGTATATACTGTGCGCTTTTTTTCCTTGGATATTTTTTCTTCTTCGATGGTACCGTACATGGCGAGGTCCGTGTCTTTTAATCGAACAATCTGTTCAGCGACATCGGTTTGTTGCTCAGAATAATGTTCTACTGCAATCAATTCGCCCCCGAAATATTCGACGGCTTGGGTGAATAATTGACTCATTTCACGTCCATAGGCCGTTTCTGGCGCAATAATGCAGAATCGAGTATGGCCAAGTTGGTTCATCGCATAGTCCACCAGTTGTCGAACTTGCAGCGTAGCGGTTAGGGCCGTGCTAAACCAATAGGATCCAAATCTTCGGACGTCGAGCAAGGTGGCCGATGGCGTCAACATCGGCACGTCATAGTCATCAGCTAAATCAGCAATACTCTGGATTTCACGCGAGAGCAATGGCCCGATGGCGGCAATTGGCGTGAAGTCATTCAAGACCTGTTCAAGCTCATCGTGTAATGGATTGCTCGCAGAGGCGGTGTCTTTTACCACGAGTCCAACAGACGTTAATCCCAATTGTTCTTTGCCGTCCTCTAAGGCAAGTCGAATGCCATTCAATGAGTCTGTACCAAAACTTTTGAGCGGCCCAGAAGAAGGCAGAAATGCCGCGATGACAAATCTATTAATTTTGATTTTATGCATGAACGACTGCAGCAGGGCCATAGCGGTTTGCGCGTAGGGATGATCGGGGAAATGTTGAAGGAACGTTCGAATATCACGTTCAGCCAAGACTTCATCGCCATGAGAGGTGTGCAATTCGATTAATCGGATGGTGGCGAGATCACCTGGGTAGCGATCGGAGTAGGCCTCAATAAGATTTTGTAGTGAGACTTCATCCATGGATTGAAGGATCAGGTCTTGAATGATGGTCTTGAGTGCGGCGCGTTGTTCGTAATCCACCAAGGCGATCTCTTCCAAGGCCGCTTTGATGGCCTCGACGTTCTGCCCTTGCTTGATATGTGCGTCTCGCATTTGACTCAGGGCATCTTGTCGAAGGGCGGGGCTCGCTGAAAAGTTAAAGACTTGTTGAAGAACGGTTATCGCGCGTTCGGGCTGTTCGAGTGTGAGATAGAGTTGACCAAGAAGGAGGCGGGTTTCATTAGCCAATGGGGACATGGGGAATTCATCGAGCAATTGCTCCATAATCGAGGCGGCGCTTTGCTCTTGATTGGTCGTCCGTAATATCGCAGCCTGCAGGAAGTAGGCTTCTTGCAAAATCGATGGGGGTGGTTGCCGGTCAATTAATGATTCCAGTGTAGACAGGGCCTCGTCGAATTCTTGGATCTCGAAGTTGGTTTTCGCTTTATCGAGCAGGGTTTGGTCGGAGTACCTCTGTTGTTGGGCAACCAGAATGGAAGCCGGGACATCAGAAGAATTGGCTCTAACCACCCATGGAAGCCACAGGTCGCTGAAAAGAAGAAGGCTCGAAAGGAGAAGAACGGTGACGCGCATGAATAAGGAGTGAGTCTGTTTGGTTTGTTCTATTTAGTCTACAGAGTGAGTGGCTGGATATGGTGAATGTGAGAGATAATGACGATAACGGTGTTTTTACTACTGTATCAACTCTCTATTCTATGAGTGTACCAAAAGAGCCGCGTAAGCGCTAATATACGAATGTAATGCAGCCTGTTAAGAGTGAAACTGCGCAAGGTCAGATAATGGATACGGTCATTGAAGAGTATCTGACATCTTTGCGAATAGAAGGTGGTTTGGCTTCCAACACAGTAGCCGCGTATCGGCGTGATCTGCAAAAATTAAGGGATTTTCTCGCAACAAAAGAAATTGCGCAATTTTTACATGCTTCAAAAGAGGTCATTCAAGAGTTCCGTCGAAATCTGAGAGATCAGCAGCTGGCAGCATCGTCCATTGCCCGTTGCCTAGCGGCCGTTCGTGGGTTGTATCGGTTTCTCGGAGTGGCGGGTTCGCAGCCTGCCTTGTTGGCTCCTCTGGTGGGGTCGCCGAAGCAATGGTCGCGATTGCCCAAGGTTTTGAGTGAGACTGAGGTCACGCTTCTCTTGGAACTCCCGCTACAGCGAAGTCCAGAAGATCTACGAGATGCGGCAATGGTGGAGTTGTTATATGCCACAGGTCTTCGAGTCTCGGAGCTGATCCATTTAGAGTTGTCCCATGTGAACCGGGATGTCGGATATGTTCTTGCGACAGGGAAACGCGATAAACAACGGGTGGTGCCGCTCGGAGAAAAAGCGAATCAGATTCTCGCGGAGTTTTTGAATCAAGCCCGGCCAAAGTTATTGAAGAAACGAATATCTCAAGCTCTCTTTCCCACGCGGAGAGGAGAGTCGTTTACCAGGCAAGGATTCTGGAAAATGTTACAGGCGCGTGCCAAGCGCGCAGGCATTACGAAGACGATTTCACCTCACATGCTTCGCCACTCATTTGCGACCCACCTCCTAGAGCATGGGGCCGACCTACGATCGGTTCAAATGATGTTAGGCCACGCAAGCATCGCCACGACGCAAATCTACACCCACGTCGAAGAAACTCGCCTTAAGAAAATTCACACCGACCTATTCCCAAGAAAACACCGTCAAAGAAAAATTAGTAAGTAACGCAGGGTGAGCTCTCCAAGCTTCTCTAATTGCCAACTCTACCACTTCTCAAATATACACCGATCTCAGCAATCCTGCTTTAATCGCGTTCAATCCGAATGGTTATCTAAAAAACGATAGAATGGAAAGTGAGTGAGCGCATCCGTTGTCGTTCCCATGAATGACAATAGTCCGGTGCAATACCTGTCCTCCTTCGTATTGATCTCAATGACACGAGAGAGCGAAATATATATTTGACAAGTAGGGCGAAAAGTATAAGCTTAGATAAAATTTTAGGGCATCTCTAAAAACTACTGACAATTCTGTTGGGTTCTGGCATAAGGTTCTTCCAAGGAGGACTGCTCATGGACACACCGGGCCAACTTGGATTCTTTGATCTCACGCACCGCTACGACGCCCTGACTCAGAAAGGCGATCCCTTGGAGCAACTCGCCCAGCACATTCCCTGGGCTCGGTTTCGCAAGACGCTGGAGAAAAGCTTGCGTCGCGCCAAACGCTCGAAGGGAGGCCGGCCCCCGTTTGATGCCGTGCTCATGTTCAAAGTCCTGGTGCTGCAAGCTCTCTATAACTTGTCTGATGACCAAACGGAATATCAGCTTCGTGACCGACTCTCCTTCATGCGCTTCTTGGGCCTTGACCTGCATCAACGGATTCCCGATGCGAAGACGATCTGGTTATTCCGCGAGACGTTGGCCCAAGCTGGGGTCGTGGACACGCTCTTTGCCCAATTTGATACCTATCTGGCGGGCCAAGGGTTGCAAGCTCGCGGCGGCCAACTGCTTGATGCTTCCCTGATCCCCGTGCCCAAACAACGGAATACCCGTGAAGAGAACGCGACAATTAAGGCCGGCGCCTGCCCAGCGGACTGGGAGGCTCAGCCGGCGAAACGGCGGCAGAAGGATACCGAGGCCCGCTGGACCGTCAAACGAGGCGTCAGTCACTATGGGTATAAGAATCATGTGAACGTCGATAAACAGCACAAACTCATTCGCCGGTATACGGTCACCGATGCCGCTGTGCATGACAGTCAAGTCCTTGAGGAGGTCTTGCAGCCCAAGGCCGCGGGCCGGGACGTGTGGGCCGATGCCGCCTATCGGTCAGAAGAGATCGAAACTCAGCTCAAGAAGCGGAAACTACGTTCGCGGATTCAGTATAAGGGCTATCGAGACAAGCCCTTGACGCCGAAGCAAACGCACACCAATCAGCGCCGGGCCCGTGTCCGGGCCCGTGTTGAACATGTGTTCGGCCATCAGGTCACCGCGATGGGAGGCAACCTCATTCGGACCATTGGCCGAGTTCGGGCGCGTGCGAAAATCGGGTTGAAGAATCTCACCTATAACTTTCAACGGTTCTTGGTCTTGACGACTGTCGTGAGAGGGCAACCTGCGTAATCATGGGACCAAGGACGACCAGGGCGCCGCAACATGATGGGAGCGAGCCCCTCTTGCTTCTGGTTGTGATCCCGAATCCGGGGCCTGGCTTGTTCACGGCAGGGCACCCAAGTCAACTCGTAAGTTTTTAGAAGTGCCCTT
>BQIU01000105.1 GCA_021603905.1 Nitrospirales bacterium | reverse complement strand
CTGCCGGTTTTCTGGCTGGCGCCTTTTTCTTAGCTGTTGCCAACGCTCTCACCCCCTTTCTAATCTGGAGCTACCCGAAGGCAACTCCCACCGTTCATATTTTTCAATGAACGGGTTAAGTCTATATTCACCGTCGCGATTTTCTTCCCGCTGGGTCATTGCTGTTTCTTCGGTTATCTTTTTGGAAAGATAAAGAATTCATGAAATATTTTTTTGGAAAATTATCGTGCGAGGAGTGCGTGTGAGGAAGCAAATAATATTTTTCATGACATCGTTAAATATATACTACAACGTTCGAATGCATTTTGCCAGAAAAAAATTCATTTTTTTCTTGACGGTGTTTTTTCGTCGTCAGCAAAAAATTTTCAAAGATTGAATGATCGAGAAAAATTTTTACAACAAGAAGAAGAGAAGGGAAGGTTTTGAATGAGAGAAGTGTTTCATAATCACATCATCAAAAAATGATTGTACGTGTCTCTTGGGATTCATCATGTTTGGGAGTCGCAAGAAAATTTACCCGTCCAATGATTCGTCCATCTTCAGTTTCCACATCGACACGCCACTCGCCAGGATCAAGACGCTGTTTGACCGTATAGCTGCGGTAGCCACGCTCACGTCCTCCTGAAATGGAAATCGGAATACGGTCTGTTGAGGAAAATTTGGTTTTCGTCTTGTCCTGTCGGTATTGCCAATGATGATAGACTGTGGTTTGGAGTGTGATGGGAGCAAAGACGCTCGTGAAGCAATAGACCGGTTGATCCGTGAAGACCCGATCCTCTGATTGTTTGAAGACTTGGTACCATGACCCGTCATGAAATGTGAGGTGATAGTCATTTTTGGACTTTTCAACATGCTGGTAGACTCCGCCAAATTTCAAAGAGAGTGGGACTGGTGGGATCCAATTCAGAAAATATAATCCGCTGAGACTGGCAATCAGTCCCAAGGCTGGGAGAAAGGTCAAGAATGGATCCCATGAAGATTGAGACTCAATCCCTTCAAAGATCAATTTGACCACCTTCCAGATGACGATGGCACTCAGGCTTGCTCCGAGGAGAAAGATCCATGTATTCATCCAGCCAGTGAGCACAGGAAGAAAGAACGTGAAAAAACTAAAGACCACCATCGTATAGAGGCAGACGAGGAGTTTGATGCTTGAGAGACGATGACGAAACCATTCGTTTGCGATCAGCAGCAGAATGATGATGGCTAAAAAAATAGAGGATGTGGTGAGTGACGAGCTTTGGAAGTAAAAAATCGTATACGCGCTAAAGAGCCCTCCGAGGAAAAATTGAAGCGCTTTTGTCAGATGTGGACGGGCCCACTCGATACAATGAAGGGCACTCCATCCTGATTCTTGGGGTGGAGAGGGTATCATGCCGAATTGGAGTCGGCCGGTTAGTACGACCAGAGTTCCCAGAATACTCAAGTATAAGAGTAAAATAAGATTATCGAAGAGGCGGTCGATACGACTCAGTGTCAGTGTGTCATAGGTGACCCCCGCCAGGAAAAACACGATGGGGATAAAAGGATTGGCGAGATGGGTATTGAGATGATTGAGAGGGGACCGAACGATGGGGGCAATAGTTGAAATGAGTTGAGATTTTAAGGAGGTTCCCAGCAAGGCTTGCCCACCGTTCTCAGAGATATCAATGTTCTTCCTCTTTCCACTCTTGTTGTAATGCCTCGGCACGCTGACGTTGTTTCTTGAATACATAGAAGGCCAATCCGAGGATTCCGAGCCAAAGAGCGACGGAGCTGGTGAAAACAGGAATCCAGTTCGTCCAAAGAGATTGCTCATCCCAGAAATCAGCTTGGGCATGCTCAAGCGACTGAGCCGTTGTGCGTACGAAGGCTTCTTGAAATGACGCTCCGTGTTTTAATGATGCGAGCAGTTGCTTCGGCCATGCATCGCCAAATTGCTGAATGCCATAACGAACGAAGGCATGTGAAAGAACATACGCTTCATGAGCAGAGGCTCGATCTTGATGGAAGTGTTGTTCCAGGTCGTTCAAGGTCGTGGGGTTTCCCATCATTATGGCCCACGCGAGTCTGGCTCGGTCTTCGATATCCCATGAATGTGCCGCAACCATCGCCAGTCCTTCATCGAACCAGCGAGGAACGGATTGACCTCCTGCGGCTTGTCCAATCACAATATGGGCGATCTCATGGGCGAATAAGCTTTCAAGTGAATCGTACGGGTAGCCCACGACACGTTCTGGAAGGACGACAATCAGGTGTTGTTGGGAAATGGCATATCCTGAAACCCATGTTGGTACCGGTTGAGCCCAATCCGATTGTTCCGGTGCCACAATGACCCGAACAGGTTCTCTGAGACGATTGATTCCCACAAGATTCATGATGGATTGAATACGAGAGGTATCAAATTGTTGTAAACGATCCGTTATGGAGGATAAGGCCGGAGGTCCTTCAACGATAAGACGTGGGGCTTCGGTACTGTGGGCTGGTAGAGATAACGAAAAAAGCAATACGACTGTATAGAAGTGGAAATGGTGTTTCATGTATCAAGGTCACAGGATGATTGAGAGCCTCAGAACTGCGAGTTTGGTTGTTCTTGCAAAAACTATAGCAAGGCACATTGAACGGTCATGGCCAATGTGACTTTACCCAAATCAACGTTACTTGTTGGCGTTCAGTTTGTCTGTATTGGAATCATTGTACTGACAGGACCCATCATTGTCTCAATGAGTTGGCCGCTGGGCCTTGAGCTTGCGGGGGTCATCATCGGTCTGTGGGCGTTTCAAGCCATGTCGATCAGAAACCTGCATATCTTTCCTGAAGTTCACGAAAAGAGTGTCTTGGTGACACATGGCCCCTATCACTTCATCCGACACCCGATGTATACGGCTTTGCTTCTCTGTACCTTGGCGATGGTCGTGGATGAGTATTCCACCATTCGGCTAGTTGTTTGGGTGTTCTTAGTGATCGATTTGATTGTGAAGCTTACCTATGAAGAAACGTTGTTAGTTCAACGTTTTCAAGAGTATACGGGCTATCAGCGACAAACATCCCGCCTGATTCCGTATGTCTTCTAAATAGGAATCACAAGAGTTCGAGGTTTTCCGCTATGAGGTTGATCTATTCCGTTTCTGTTGGATCTCCATCAACACGTCATTTAAATTATTGGGCTGTTCCGTTGGTATTTCCATCACAAACGGTTGTTCGGTTGGAGAGAATGGCTCATCTTGAGATAACTGTTGCTCTAAGACTGTAATGTCTGCTTCTGACGCATCATGCCCAGCCTTCAGTCGACTGATCACACGTTGTCGAAGAATGGCTTCCGGCGCATGAATATCAAGGATGACAAACGGAACCTGTAATTCTTTCGCCAGCTTGGCAAAGGTGTCTCGATGTGCCCGTTTCAAAAACGTGGCATCCACTATGACAGGCAACCCGGATTGAAGAATATTGCGGACTAACATCGCAAGCTGAGTGTAGGTGGCTTGAGTCGAATCTTTGGAATAGACCTTGGAGGTGTGTTGCTTGTCCGTTTTTGTTGTTTCTGGAATTCCAAGTAGGCGTTTTCGCTCAATGTCTGAACGTATTCGAATGGCGCCGAGGGATTCGAGTAGTGCTTGTGAGACGGTTGTTTTACCAGATCCAGATAGGCCATGCGTGATGAGGAGAACGGGATGAGGTGATTTGGTGAACGATCCGGCTAACGCGACATACTTCTTGAGTTCTTCGGTAAGTTTAGAGACTTCAGCACTCTCTTTTTCATCTTGTGAAAGGCGAATGCCTGTGACTTTTGCTCGAACCATGGCTCGGTAAGTCAGGTAATATCGAAAGGTGCGAAGTCCCTCATAGTCTCCAGTTTGTTCCAAATACGTGTTCAATAATCTCCACGCAAGCTGAGAAGCGCCACGATCGATCAGATCCATGACAACGAATGCCACTTCGTTTATGACATCAATCCATCGAAACTCCTCATTAAATTCAATACAGTCGAAAATTACGATGGTATTTTCAACAAGCGCGATGTTTCCGAGATGGAGATCTCCATGGCATTCACGAATATATCCTCTCGATTTTCTGTTCTTGAAGTGCTCTAAGCATCTGGCGTGTTCTGCTTCGGTCCACTGCTTCAATTGTTCCACGTCTTGTGTGGAAATAACGTTGCCGGGGGTAGTGACTAGATGTTCGAAATTGCTCATAACAGGACGACGCAGCATATTTGGTGTCCCGAACGTTGAAGAAGAATCCGCAACTGTCGTATGCGTATGAAATCTCGCAATGCTTTTGGCTAATTCATCAATGTGTGAAGAAGTAACGTTACCCTCTAGAATTTGTTGAGAAAGAAGGGCTTTCGGAGGAAACTGCTTCATTTTGACGGCATATTCTATTGGTTCTCCGGAACCGTTGAGGGTTGGAGATTCCGGTGTGCCAAAGATCGAGACCAGTTCGAGGTAAAAATCTGGCGCAAGACGTCGATTGAGCCGAAGTTCTTCTCTACAAAAAAAGCGCCGTTGTTCGAGCGTAGAGAAGTCTAGAAAGCCTAAGTTGACAGGTTTTTTGAATTTATATGCGTACGGACCCGTCAGGAGGACCCACGAAATATGGGTTTCCAGCAATTCAAATTGTGAAATGTCGTGATCATACAGTGCAGAGTTCTGGAGCGATTGAATGAGCGTATCGATATTGGGAGAGGTTGGGGGATTCATGGTAAAAAGTCGTGTAGAAAGTACGAACGATTCTTAGGTTCTGCGTTTTTGATCTAATAGCTCATGAATGTGCTCACTCGTCTCTTTTACGAAGATACCCATTTTCGAATGACTCGGCTCTATATCGATGGGCAAATCATAGTGTTTGAGCCGTTCACTCGTGATTTCCCCAATCGAAGCGACGAGCACCATTTTTAATGCCATTCGAAACTCATCGACTTTCCGGGTTTCTTCTAGGACTTTCATCACATGTTCAATTTGCACGGCATTGGTGACGAGGAGCGCATCAACCTGACCTTCAATAATATGTTTCAATAATCGACGAAGTGGTTCGATGTCATCTGGCAAGGCCCATCGATAAACCGAAACCGGTGTGACAAGTGCGCCTAACTGTCGTAAGGCGTCCAATAGTTCTTCATTACTTACCCCATATTCCTGAACGGCAATACGAAGCCCTTTCATGCCGTCCGGCTTCAAAGTCTTGATGGCTTCCAGCACATCTCTCCACGTATTGGGCTCAGGAACAACAACCTTGGGAACGACATTGTTCTCTTTTAACGCCACCACAGACTTTGGTCCTCTAGTCACCAGGATGGTATTGCCAAGGGCTTCCTGGATCAGTTCCAGTGAAAACTTTGTTTGGATGGCCTGGACAAGGCTTCTAGTGCCGACTCCGGTGAGGAAGATCACCATATCATACTGTGCATTCAGAAGTTTTTCGCCAAAAGCGAGTGCTTGAGGGTTGTTTTCAATGGGGATTTCTTGCATGGACGGCGCAACCAACGGTTTTCCGCCATGACGTTCGATCAACCGTGTCATTTCGGCGGCCATCCGACTTTCAAATGCCGCAATCGTTAGTCCGTTGAATCCTTTTTTTGTGCTCATTGTCAGTGAAATCTTTCCGGTGGAATAATGAGACTGACAGTTTTCAGGTCGTCTCGATTACACGCCATACGTTGAGATACCTTTACGTGAAAGATATTATTTAAGATCATTCTAACGATAACATACAGCAAACGTCTAAGGTCGTGGCAACGACGAAAGAGAAATCAAGACAGATTGGACAAAGGAAATTCAAGAATGAGTGAACGATCCTACAACATCATCAAAACAGAGACTGGCGTGCCGATTAAGGCCTGGACGAAGGGTGTGCCGCTTGAAGGGCAGGCAGAGCAACAGCTTCGCAATGTTGCAGCGTTGCCATTTATTCATAAGTGGATTGCCGCGATGCCTGATGTACATTGGGGGATGGGTGCGACAATTGGCAGTGTGATTCCTACAAAGAAAGCGATTATTCCCGCCGCGGTGGGTGTCGATATCGGATGTGGCATGATGGCGGTGCAGACGACCTTGAATGCCCGACAATTACCGGACAATCTCAAATCAATTCGAGCGACGATTGAGAAGACGGTCCCCCATGGCCGTACGAATCATGGAAAGAGGGGCGACCGAGGGGCTTGGCATGATATTCCCACACATCATTTGACAGAATGGGAAAGACTCCGCCCTGCCTATGATCAAATCCGAGGGAAGCACCGATCGTTGGACCGTGGCAATGATTTCAATCATTTAGGCACGCTTGGCACTGGGAATCACTTTATTGAAGTCTGTTTAGATACGGATAACGCCGTGTGGTTCATGCTTCATAGTGGCTCGCGAGGAGTGGGGAATCGGATCGGCAGTTATTTTATCGAATTAGCCAAAAATGATATGAGAAAGCATCTAGCGAACCTTCCCGATAAAAACCTCGCCTATTTTTCTGAAGGAACTGACCATTTTGACGATTATGTTCAAGCCGTTCACTGGGCACAAGATTTTGCTCAAACGAATCGCCGACTCATGATGGAGAACCTTATCCGGGCTCTGAAAAAAACGGGGGAGCTTCCCGAATTTCAAGAAACTCAAGAAGTGGTGAATTGCCACCATAACTATGTGGCCGTCGAGCATCACTATGGCGAAGATGTCTTTGTGACGCGTAAAGGAGCGGTCCGGGCCAGAAAAGGTGATATGGGGATTATCCCAGGGAGCATGGGGGCACAATCCTTTATTGTTCGTGGCTTAGGCAATGAAGAAAGTTTCCATAGTTGCAGTCATGGGGCTGGCCGAGCCATGTCTCGAACTGAAGCCAAACGTCGATTTACGATCGCCGATCATGAAAAGGCCACGGCAGGTGTCGAGTGTCGTAAAGATGCTGACGTCATCGACGAGACTCCGCAAGCGTATAAACCCATCACTGATGTGATGAACGCTCAACGAGATTTAGTTAAGATTGCCTATACCCTTCGACAAGTGGTCTGTGTGAAGGGCTAGATTAATCTCTTACCTTACGGGGCCAAATAACGATAGATGAGGAAAACACTGACATTCATAGCGTAAGTTCGCAAATAGAGTATACCCTATTTGAGAGGGTTAAAAGGGGAATTTATGACCCACGCGATCAAGGAGCAAAAACAACAAAAAGGCGGTGCAGCGCTCATCTCGATAACACGGCATGAATTATTGAGTGTGTGTTCAATCGCCAAAGGCAATGAATTTCTATACGCCATCCCACTATCAAAGATCGTTGATATGGTGCTGGAGCATTCGATTGGAATGGTCGAGACATGGGAGTTTGTGGATCTTTCTATCGCGAATTCCGGAGTGAATCAATTCAGATTCGATGATTGGTTTAACTATCCCGACCCGGGATTTGAGGAAATGACTCTGTCGCTCCGGTTCAAAAACCTCGAACACGGCACGATAGACTCATTGGAAGTCGATATGATTCAGGTTATTCGCAACGAACTCCAGGCGATAAGCTCAAAACTGTATATTGGCGGTGCTGAAATCAGTGAGGGTAAGAAAAATCTGGTGTTCAATGGTAGGGAAATTTCTTTGAAAGACGGAGAGGTACGCGTGTTGATCACGACCGACAAGCCGCAGTATTGAATATTTTTTTCATCCATTTAGGCTTACGCATTTTGTAGCGCCAAGGGCTTGTGCAGCGCGGCAGGAATTTCGGATTGGTAAAGATCGAGCCATGACGCCGGGGGTAACGGTCGCAGCTTTAAAATGTAACCAAAGAATGTTTAATGGCGTACAGCGAGATTGTGAAGTACTTACGTGATGAGGGGATGCATCATGAAACCTGGGAAACAAAACCAGAAAAATCTTTTATAGCTTTGGTTATTTTGCTCCGTTTAGCTATGTTTGCAAATGGAGAATGGTTTCAAAAGAGCTAATTTTCATATGTTATCGTATCGTCCATTATAGTTTTGTTATCACTAAGAAGCAGTTTCGAACTCCAACTTTTAAATAATTCTTCTACATTTTCGCACTTAAATCGATCTCCTCCATCTTTCATGGAAGGCCCCCACCATGTTGACCTCAAGGCACAAAGACCGAATCATTGTCATTGGGCAGTATGAAATTACATATGTCCGTGAATCCATTTATTTGCTGGAATTATCTCTATCTCTCACAAAAACTTGAGGAGGCAGGAGACAGTCCCTATCGGGACACGTTACTCCACGCCATTCGTCATGGGTCCGTCGTGTGTTGGCAACATATTAACTTGTTAGGCGAGTATGATTTCTCGGAAGAACGGCTGCAAGATTCGGTCGGTATCAAGCCCCCGAAACTCATCGCCTAACACACGTGCAAAAACGGGAGGTCCAAATACGACGATTCGTTAATCATTTCCAGAGGTTAGCTAAAATCCTATGCAACTTTTCGTCCCTTTGTTGGGTTAGACCCAAAGATAAACCCCCGATCGGACGATCCAGCCGGGGGCATAGGACGCCACGCTAGGCGGCGTTGGCCTTGGAAAGACGATGCTGCCGCATCCATTCCTTGGCCTCTAACGTCACATCCATGAGTGCATCCAATTCACGTGCTTGGAAAGAATGCCCAGTTTTCCATTGCTCGCCGTGTTTGTACGAGCGTGAGAATGATACGGTGAGGAACGAGTGACCCTTTTTCGGGATGACCAGCCAGATATCGGCGTGAATAGTTCCGAGACGGATTTTATGACGGGGTGGATTTTTCTTAAGTGTCGCCATGAGGTGTTCTCCTTTTGTTTGTTGTGGAAACTTGGCTTCTCACAACGGACGGAAGCCAAGTTCGACAACACGCGTCAGGCGACGGGCGCAGCGCCAGATCAGCATCCGAACATGACAGGAGCGCAGCGGATGGCGGGGGCAGTGCAAGGCGCAAGGCCAGAGAAAATCCAGCACCCACCACAGAAAGGACGGAGGCTATATACCCGGCATCACGGAAAAAGTTTGAGCGGCCTTACGGGGCAACCTCGGACAAAACATTTTGAGACAAACGGGGATTATTCAAAAAACAGGAAGATTCGCGGAAATGACGCGACAGGAAAGGCACACTATCGTTCACGCTCTTGGTCGTGAGGGCCTTCGTGAGTGCGCGCATACTCATGAATGGCAGAGAGAAGTAAAGACGACAAGAGCTGGTGATGGCCGTCGAATCCCTGAATCGAAGCAGCATGCCACGACTCGGGATGAAGATCTTTCGCTCTGATTGGGTGAGCGGCCTGGGCGGCCAGGGCTTCTAAAAATAGGCGTTGGGTGCGGCCATTGCCTTCGCGGAAGGGGTGAATCGCATTGATCTCATTGAGATGGAGGGCGGCGGAACTGGCAAAACCTTCAGGAGTCAAACCTTGGAGATTGTGTTGTTCATTGATGGACTGAAATCGCTTCGTCATTTCCGAATCCACATAGCGCGGCGGACCAAAAAACGTGTTGCCTTTGGCTAACGCTACGGTGCGTGAGTGTCCGGCCCAGTCGAACACGTCTTGAAAGATATGATGATGCAACGCCTTGTAGCCTTCATAGGTGATCGGAATGTCGGGAAGCGGCTCAGCTAAGCGGGCAAACGTCATCATTCGCTCGTAGCGGTCGAGTTCTTCTTGCGTGCGAAGATCAGCGTTGTTTTTGAGGATAGTGGTGCCGGGATAAACGTAGGGGTCGTTCATTCCGCAGCAAGCGCGGGAGCCGATTGGGAAAGGTAAGCTGTAAGGTAGTCGATTCGGGCATCATAGCTAAGGCCCAACCTGGCCATTTCCGCAAAAACCGCCTCTTCCTTATCGGTGAGATACATGTTTTCACAGGCAAGCGACATTCGTGCATCGTCTTGTCGCGCAAGCATATCACGCAAGGCCTGGCCGGTTAGTGATGTGGTTCGATTAATACTCATAGCTTTAAGTATACCTGTTTTTGGCCTTGGACGCGAGAAAAGAAAGGGCCAGGCCTCGCACAGAAGACGGGGGCTGCGCCCATCTTCACAGTACAAAAATCGCTTAATACTTAACCCGAAACACCGGACTGTCTTCGGGTTTGGATAACTACCGTGGGCATGATTGCAGGTGGCTTGATTTCAGGGGAGCACTACAGTCCGTGCTTTAAGTGAAATAATATCTGTGAATTGAGAAAGCGTGTATATTATTCTTAGTACATCTCAATTATTGCTTTGGCAAAAAGCGGAAATTGCGAATGATTTATAAGTAAAATAAGATGCTTTTATTTGTATGTAAAAGTATTCATATTGTCGAGTGAAGTAGGGGGAGAAACATGAACAGAAAAACTAAAACGCAATTGCATTATGGAAGATCGGAGCAGAACCAACCACAATTATTATTAGAGTATCTTTCCGCAGCAGTGGCAGCCGGCGAGTTTGGGAAGACGGCTATAGAAATCAGTAAAAATCTCAAAAATGCTTGGCCTCAAGCTGACAAGTTAGAGACATTCGTAATAAATAGTTCATTAGTAAATGAACATCATTTTGTGTCGATGAAATTTTTTAATCCCTCGGACCATGGAGCCTATATTGAAACTTTTAAAATCACTATTCCGTTAAAGCTATCTCCTAAAGAGGTAGGAATTTATCATGATGAAAGAAAACCAAAAATTGATTTTAGCGACAGGAAAAAGGTCAACAATTTAGAATTTCCACGTTATTTGGAACCATACAAAAATATTACGTTGACATGTTGTTTCCCAAAACAAACTGGCACTCAATATACGAACAATCCTTATGGTGCTGCGACCTATACATATTCCATGTTGAACCAGAAGAAAGAGAAGGAAGATGAGGTCACTTTTCGGCTTCGGTGGTGAGAAGCAGTTCCTCTTTAGAAAAAATCCCTGTCTTAACACGAGGATCCCTCGTCCGATTTCTTATTACAGATGCGAGCTATAAAATTGTCCCCTTCGTGAAGGTCGTGGAGCAGTCATTTACGACCATCCATAACTCCACAGCGTCAGAACACTGTGGGAAACCGACTCATTTGTTCATCTTGTTTTGAGTTTTCAATTTATGCTTTCCGGAAAAGCGACAATTGAGAGAGACACAAAATCAATGATTTACACATACACTACCCTATGTTATTGTCGCTTTTGATGAAAGAAAGCACAAAAGCATTAATCAAAAACGGACCGTGGAACAAGGGCAAGTCGGTCGGCCAGATGGCCCCATTTACCCCCGATCAGGTCCAAGTCATCCGCACCTTACTCCAGACGGAAGAGAAGGTCCGTGACTTAGCCTTGTTCAATGTCGGGATTGATACGATGCTGCGGGCATCGGACTTGCTCACGCTCACGGTCACGGATGTGACCGATCATCAAGGCGCGATTGTAAGTGAAATCCAGATCAGACAGCAAAAAACCGGGCAGGGCCATCTCGTCGCGCTGTCTCCGGCCACACAGGAGAGCGTCGCGGACTGGTTGCTCCAGAGCGGCAAGCGTGGCACCGAGTATGTGTGGACGAGTATTGGGAATCGAAAAACTGAAACGCATCTCAGCCGAGGCCAATACGCGAATCTCGTCAAACAGTGGGCGGAACTCGCGCGGTTGAATCCGAAGCGGCACAGTACCCATTCCATCCGCCGCACGAAATCGGCAGTCATCTATGACCAAACCCAAAACCTCGCGGCCTGTCAGCAACTCTTAGGACACAAGAGTATCGGCAGCACCGCCGTTTATCTCGGCGTCGATCAACGCAAGGCGCTCGACCTCGCCAAGCGGATCAAGCTCTAACGCATTTTCCGAAGAAGATTTTTTTTAACGAATATGTAACACTTCCCCTAAAGGAACGGTTACATTTTTCAACATCAAAAGCAGACCCATGCTGGAATTTACGGGAGATGTTCCCCACAAATGTAACCGACCACCCCATAGTTACATGAACCCATCAAAGCAATGTGGTCTTAATGTGCGGAAGGAATATTGAACGAAGGATGCATTGACACAATGAGTTATCTTTTGACCCCCCTGCACACCCATATCGACTTCGGGTTCGGTGCGACAGGCGAAGCCTTCTTAACTGCAGCTACGAAACTTGAAAGTGAGGGATCACTGCGCCCCGGGATCGGAAACCAGCACCTACCTATCAACTATTTGAGACGTCATGCCCTTGAGCTATTCCTAAAATCGGGAATCGTGATAATTCATCGAAAGTTCAAGCTCCCGTATGGTCCGTTTTCGAATAGCGATCCTCACGTCCTTGTTAAAGGCAAATGGAAGCCGTTCCAAAATATTCACAGCGTCAAGAGTCTCTGGAAATACTTGGCGAGGTTATTTCATGAAAACAAGGCTGCTTTCGATTCCATTGGCCCTAAAGATTTGTGGACGTTTCCTCCTGAGACGGACACGTGGATCGAGGAAATTGAACGTTGCGATCCTCGAAGCACGTTTTTCCGCTATCCAACGTCGCGATCGCCTGAGAAAGACACCAAGAAGGCAGTAATGGTTTCGGCGAACGAAGACGAGATTACAAAGCGATTGGAGGCAAGCAGCGAGGGGACCAAACAGTTCATTGTGCTCATGAAGGACGATAACAGTAATGTTACAGAAGGCTACTGCTATGAGGGTGAACCACTCGCTGACTTCAATAGGACGCTGCAAGAGTGCGTGAAGCTGTTCAGCAATATCCACGAAGCGATGCGGGTCGAGCTGTGCAATGGTGGCTAGAGAAGAATGTTACCGAATAGCCCATTCTGTTACATGGGAGAAAATCAACCATGAGAGAGCACCATATAGAAACAACTCTAAAGCTATACCATAGGCTCGAAGAGCAGCTGTAATCCTTCGCCACCATTGGTAATGCAATTGAAAACATCCTATTAGCTATTTCCGTTGTAACTTCCGGTGGACTTTGGTTGTTAGCCGCGCAGGTATTGCCCTTAACAATGACATGGGTTGGTGCAGTTTTTAGTACACTGAGCAGCGGGCTAGTTCTTTATTTATATTCCTCAGGGGTAAATAAAAAACGAGAAAAAGCGATTAAGCTTCACTTCAAATTATCAAAATTTTTAGCGGAAATTAGAGGTGATTCGAGCATGGTAGAAAACGACTTTTGGTATCGCTACAAAGTACTTGAACATGAGGTAAGAACACTTGGTTTTCAGCGTGACTTATAATCTCAACTAAAACATTCGTTGCTGACAATAAAATCTCATCAGAAATTGTTCCAAAATGTAACACTACCGAGCAGTCTATTACATCGTACGCGTAGACCCACACAATGAGAGGCATCGTATGGCGTTGAAAGCGGAACGAGAACGGACGGTTGCCCAACACGTTGATGTTGACCGGGTACTTGGCAATTATATTCCGTTGCTCCTAGAAACCATGAAACACACGATTGGCTCTCGCTGTGACTTCACGCCGAGAGAATGGAAAGATGCGGAACGGCTGTTACAGTGTTGCGCGTTGGCCGTGTGTGAACACGACTTTGACCCGGCACATGCCAAAGAAATCGTCCGGGAGTTGGGGAGCGGGTATACGTCGTGGCTCACATGGGTTGAACGGGGGCTGGTGGTGGCCTTACAAGAGGTGCCGGACCCGCAGCAC
>BQIU01000104.1 GCA_021603905.1 Nitrospirales bacterium | reverse complement strand
TCTGCGTCGTGTCTGTGGCCCACCTTTTACCCGTGGCATGACTTATTCTCCTTCTTCATATTCAAACGAGCGATTTAAACTAACAGTAGGGAAGTAACCGATCAAGTGCCCGTGAATCAACATCTCGCACCACAGCCGCTCCAGTCAAACGACGTTTTTGCCGTGGAGCTTTTGATGTGAGAATATGCCGCATCTTGGCTCGCCGCCGCATCCACTTCCCACTTCCCGTTCGTTTGAACCGTTTACTGGCACCAGAATGATTTTTCAACTTTTGCCCTGCCATGTTCTCCTCCTAAAACCCGTTTATCAACTCACGGGTGACGATCGGCATATTACTTTGGCGACACAATCATAAATAAATTACGCCCCTCTAGCCGAGGCGAACTTTCAATGATACCCACTTCACCGAGTTGTTCAATGACCTTTTGGATCGCGGTAAAGCCAAATTCTTTGTTGGCCATTTCACGTCCCCGAAACATCACCGTCACCTTGGTCTTATTGCCTTCTTCAAGAAACCCCCGTATTTGCCGGACTTTTGTTTCAAGGTCATGTTTATCTGTCCGTGGTCGCAACTTGATTTCTTTGACCTGTGTTGACTTTTGATGCTGCTTCGTTCGGTGCTGTTTTTTACTCTGTTCGTATTTAAATTTCCCAAAGTCCATGATCCGGCAAACCGGAGGCTCGGCTGTTGGCGCTACTTCCACCAAATCATAGCCAGACTCCTTCGCTTGCCGAACGGCATCAGGCGTCTTCATCACCCCAAGTTGTTCCCCTTCAGCTCCGATCACACGGACTTCTGGGACACGTATAAGATGATTAATCCGTTGTTTGACGACTTGAGGTCGGCTCATACTGGACGAGAGGAATCACAGGACAGTACAGACGGGATTTCGTTTCGAATAATCGTAAGAACCTCCTCTACCGACATTGTTCCTAAACTCTTCCCATTTCGTTTTCTCACTGAAACAGTTCCGCTTTGGCTTTCGCGATCACCAACGACCAGCATGTACGGAATCTTCGCTTTTTCAGCTTCACGGATTTTAAGACCTATTTTCTCATTGCGCAAGTCTAATTCGGCCCGACAGCCCTCTTTACGCAAATTATTCAGCACAGAAGTCCCATATTCTTGCTGTTTATCTGAAATTGGGAGGACTTGGGCCTGTACGGGAGCCAGCCACGTGGGAAAAGCCCCCCCATAATGTTCCAATAATATTCCAAAAAACCGTTCAATCGAACCCATCAACGCTCGATGAATCATAATCGGCTGATGAGATTTTCCATCTTCAGCAATATAGGTGAGCCCAAATCGGTTGGGATTATTAAAGTCCACCTGAACCGTCGAACATTGCCATGACCGTCCTAAAGCATCTTTGATTTTGACATCGATCTTTGGGCCATAAAAGACCCCTTCGCCTGGATCGAGCTTGTAATCGAATTGTCCATCGTTCAAAGCTTTTTCCAATGCCTGTGTGGCTTGGTCCCACTGTTCTGTGGAACCAACCGATTTTTCCGGACGTGTCGAAAGGTACATTTCGCATTCTGTAAAGCCAAATGTTTGGAGGACAAAAATTGTAAACTCCAACACTTTGCTGACTTCTGCCGCCAATTGATCCGGTCGACAAAACAAATGGGCATCATCTTGCGTAAAACCTCGAACCCGCATCAAACCATGGAGAACACCAGATCGTTCATAGCGATACACTGTTCCCAATTCCCCATATCGAAGCGGTAATTCTCGGTAACTCCGGAGGTGCGATTTATACACCATAATGTGGAACGGGCAATTCATCGGCTTGAGTTGGTACTCGCTGGACTCAACCGGCATGGAGGCGTACATATTTTCCCGGTAATAATCGACATGCCCACTGGTTTTCCATAGATCTAAGCGCGCCACATGGGGAGAGTACACAAGATCATAGCCATGTTTGATATGTTGCTCTCGCCAGAAGTTTTCAATGAGCAACCGAATCAGTGCTCCTTTAGGATGCCACAAAATTAACCCGGGTCCGGTTTCATCCTGAATACTAAAGAGATCGAGTTCTTTCCCCAACTTTCGATGATCTCGCTTTTTAATCTCTTCTAAATTCGCGATATGCTTTTCCAGGGCTTCCTGGGTAGGAAAAGATGTCCCATAAATCCGTTGAAGCATGGGATTACGCTCGTCCCCACGCCAATAGGCACCCGCACTCGTCAACAGCTTAAAGGCTTTAATATGTCCCGTAGAAGGGATATGCGGACCACGGCATAGATCGATAAACTCGCCTTGGGTATAGGCAGAAACCGGTTCATCATCCTGGAATCCTTCGATAATTTCAACTTTGTAGGCTTCACCGCGCGCTTTAAAGAAATCGATGGCATCTTGCTTGGTAAACTCTTGCCTCGTAATTATCAGGTCACGCTTAATAATTTCATGAGCCCGTGCTTCAATGAGTTCCAAATCTTCTGGTGTAAATGGCCGTTCAAAGGCAAAGTCGTAGAAAAAGCCTTCCTCAATCGCCGGCCCAATCGTCACTTGAGCAGCAGGAAAACATTCTTTCACGGCCTGCGCCATGATATGGGTGCTACTGTGGCGATACACTTCTTTGCCTTCATCGGAAGAGAAGGTCAGCGGCTCCAGGGTACTATTCTGTTGGAGAACGGTTTTCAAATCTTTTGGGACACCATCGATTTTTACAGCAATGGTTCCTTCAAGCCATTTCCCATTCGATTGTTCAAGAACTTCTCCTGCCGTCACACCGGCGGGAAACTCTTGACTCGTCCCATCTGGCAATGACAATTGAATTGAGGATTGGGTAGCGGACATGTCAATGAATCGCCGTATTGGCTGAGGTGTAGGAACAGAAATCCATAGGAATAAATAAAAAAGACACCACAGCTCGGGCTTACGGTGTCTTACAAAGAAGAAGTGGTAGGCGCGGGCGGTATTGAACCGCCGACCTCTACCGTGTCAAGGTAGCGCTCTCCCCCTGAGCTACGCGCCTATGAACCTTCGACTCATGCTAGTCGACCACTCAGAGGTTGTCAAGAAGCCACGTTCACGTATGCCACATTGACGATAACCCGCATGCCACACTGTCGTTGGGCCGTTTTAGATGAGTTGGGGGTTTTTCGCACGCTGGCTCTTACAGACTTCAACCGAAATATTGAACTCTCCAATTTTCTTGCGTAACGTATTCCGGTTCACTCCTAATAAACGAGCAGCCTGCATTTGATTGCCGTTGGTTTCTTGGAGCGCCAGTTCAATTAATGGCCGTTCGACAGCTCGGATAAACGTGGGATAGAGATCTTGGGCAGATCCAAGCTTCATCGCACGAACAAACTCACCAAATTGAGCCTCGACATAATCAACAAAGCTCAACTTGGCTTTAGCCGGCTTTGACGATTTGCCTTGTCCGGATCCCACCCATTGGACAAACTGATTCAGAAAATCAATGGAAGGCAGCGGTCCAGCTAAAATAAATGTCTTCGAGAAATCAATGGACTCACTCAGATCTTGAAGTTTTTCTTGTTTAGATCCGTTACATTCAAGATAGACCCCCTTATATTCATCTGAGGACATGGCTTTATGAAGCGCTGGGTAGTCTTTCACAAGCGTAATCGTATCCTCGTGCCCCCCCGACTTGACCTGGGTAGCGATTTTGGAATCGTCGGTCAAGACGACAACTCGAACCTGTGATGGGCGACTGGCCATGAAAAAGAATGAAAGAAGGTGAATGAAACAGAAATGAAAAAGAGAACGATTATCTCGTATGCGATTTTTAAATGTCAATTCACGGTCTCATATAAAAATTAGAGAGTATCCCGTATGCGGAATACCTAGAGTAATCCAAGTATTGGACAAAACACTTTCAACATGATGAAGATCAAGACTCCACCTAAAATATCGAGGACCAGTCCAGCTCTTACCATACTTGTGACCGGGACAAGACCAGTCCCATACACAATCGCATTCGGCGGCGTCGACACCGGCAAGACAAAGGCCAGACTTGCTCCCATACATGCGCCCAAAGTTGGAGGAATTGGAGACATGTCAGCCGCCTGAGCAATAGCAATCACCACCGGGACCAGCATGCTGGCCGCCGCCGTATTCGAGGCCAGTTCAGTCAACACAATCGCCGTCATAATCGACATCGCCGTTAAACCCCATACGGATTGAACACCAAAGATCCCAACAAGCCCTTCACCGATAACATGCGCCAGTTGTGTCTCGACCATCAAATGACCAAACGCAATGCCTCCGCCAAATAACAAAATAGTTCCCCAGTTAATATTGACCGCTTGTTTCCATGATAGAGTGAACATTCCTTGAGAAAAATTGATGGGAAGAAAAAACAGGAGACCGGCTACAACAATCGGAACAAGTTCTTTGGGCAAATGACGAGCAAACCAGGTCACAATGCTATGCTCTTCTCCCAACCAGGCGGAAAGTAGTCCAGGGACAATCCACAAACACACAGCAATCCCAAACGCCATACAGGCGTGACGTTCACCAATTGACCACCGTCCAAGACTGGCACGCTGCACGGTTAAGGAGTCAAGAAAATTCGGGAGGACGGGAGGGGGCGGATGCAGCTTGAGTAACACCACACTGGTCACGGCTAACATTACGATGGCTAATGGAAGCCCAATGGCAAACCATGTCAGAAAAGAAATGGAAAGATGAGCTTGTTCGGCAAGCAGACCGACACCAATTAAATTTGGAGGTGTCCCGATAATCGTCGCGACTCCGCCCACTCCTGCTCCATAGGCCACAAATAGTAGAAATCCCGTTTCATAGCCACCCGGTTTCTTTTCCGTTCCATGCATAGTGGTCAGGACGCCTAATGCAATCGGCAACATCAATGCCGTTGCAGCCGTATTGCTAATCCACATGGAAAGGATCGCAACGGTGATACCCATCACCACAAAGACGCGAATAGGATGAGCGCCGACCCATTTCTGCGAGAGGAACCAGAGGCCAAACCGTTTATCAAGTCCGTGGACGACAAGAGCTTCTGCGAGAAAAAAGCTTCCGATAAAGAGAAAGATAATCGGGTGAGCATACGCTGAAAATATGGCCTTCATGGATCCGAGCCCCATTACGACACACAGACTCGTTCCAAGTAAGGCGGTGACGGGCAGGGGAATGGGTTCAGTAATCCAATAGGTCACCACCCAACTCAAAATCGCGGCTAAGGTACGGGCTGAGGGACTCAATGAAGGCGGGAGGAAAAAATAGAAGAGTATAGCCACAACTGGGCCGACCAGAAGGCCAATTTGAGCCTTTCGAGAGTACCCCATTTTTCCTCCTAGGATTTCACAAAATTAGCAGGTATCATAGGGTTATCGCATAATTTGGAGAATGATGCATCCAAAAATTCAATCATTGGATAAGCTAGTCGACATTATCCAATCTCAGAGATACACAGGAAAGCAATTGGTTTTTACCAATGGATGCTTTGACCTCTTGCATGTTGGACATGTTCGTTACTTGGACCAAGCGAGACAGTTAGGTGACTTCCTTGTGATCGGATTAAACAGTGATCACTCCGTAAAAAGTTTGGGGAAAGGCGCGGGCCGCCCGATTATGAATGAACAGGAACGGGCCGAAGTCCTTGCGGCCCTAGCCTGTGTGGACTTTGTCACCATATTCGATGAGGCAACCCCACTCACGATCATTCAATCGCTTGTCCCGCAGGTCTTAGTCAAGGGAGGAGACTGGTTGCCTGAGCAGATCATTGGTCGCGAGATTGTGGAGAATCACGGCGGGACAGTCGTCTCGATTCCTTTGGTTCCCAATATTTCGACAACGCACATCGTCGAACGAATCCGCACGATTCATTCGACAGCACCAACAAACAGCTCGAGTGGTGAGACCCCTGAGCCACAATCATCCCAGGAGAATGTTCTTGAATAGTGGTGACCGTCAGGGGCCTTCGGTTTTCGTCTCACGCTGACAACAACCAAGTATCCGCCACAATCGCTCAGCAAACTTACTCAGTCTGACCAACACGGTCTCTCGTGATTCGTCTTTATCATACGTCTTCCGAGAAATAGTAGAATATCCATCTATACTCGACAAACAGCGAGTTATAACGAAAGAACCATTTCACGTAGAGGCTATCAGCACAACCGTAGAGATCACCGAACGCGACATAGATCTTTCATGCCTTCGTTCAGCAGACTCGCAGGGAAAATCTCAAACGATATGAAGCACGCATCGTCTTTTCTTACGTCACTTGGGGAAATATTCTCCTCTATTTCTGACTCATCCAATCAGTTTCATACAAAAACCTGCATCACGAGTTCTGTTCCCTCTTCGCATGCTCTTGCACTCTTAGGGTTATGTCAAAGTCAAGGCGTCTGGCAAGCGAAATCTTCAGCAACATCGAAACAAGACCAGCAGGTCGACCAGTCCTGGCTCATCATCACCGAGTCAGAACTGAATGCAGCCCAACTCTTTCAAGATCTGCAATTTTACTCTTCAGTGTTTGGGCTGCCTCAGGAACACTTGGTCCACTTTCCGCAATGGGCCAGCTTACCCTATCAATCCTCGCTTCCCCCTGCTGACGTCATCGCAGAACGAGCCGGTGCGCTACATCGGCTCACAACCGGAAAACCGACCATCCTTGTCACGTCCATCTTAGCCATCTTGCAAAAAATTCTGCCTCAAGACGCCTTCTTTGATGCATGTTTTTCTCTTGAACTCGGCAACGTCTGTGAACATGAGCCACTCATCAAAAAGCTCTTACGACTGGGGTATCGGCGAGTATCAATCGTGGAAATTCCCGGAGAATTCAGTGTGCGGGGAGGAATTATGGATGTTTTTTCTACCGCATTTCATCATCCACTTCGAGTCGAATTTTTAGGGGATACAATTGAATCACTTCGTGTCTTTGATCCGTCAACTCAGGAATCGATTCAAAAACTTTCTGAGGCATGGGTTCTCCCGGTTCGGGAGTATCTTATCTCTGAAGATTATCATGAACACGCCGAACAGCCTCTGTCATCCGATGCAGAATGGTATGCTCCCAACCTCTATGGCACCATGGAATCGATCGCCGATTACTTTCAATCTCCCCCAAATGTTGTGCTTCATCACCCGATGGATCTACACCATGTTGCCTCAACATGCTGGAATGAAATATTAGATGTTTGGGATCAACATGATTCATCCGATTCAACCACGGAAAAGCCCCCCTATCCCGAGCCCGACCGTTTATACCATCTCTATGACGACATTTTGGCCCAAATTCAATCTTGGCCAACCATAGGCCTGGATACCATTGCGCCAGCCCAATCAGAAGATTGGCAACATGTTGTCCCGTTTCCTGCGCTTTCTGCTTCGAGTTTTGGCCTTGGGCTCCGAGGGGTTCCGCTCAAAGACAACTTGGCTAAACTGGAACAACTGCGCAGCCAAGGACCTGTTTTTTTAATCGCTCGCAGCACCGGTCAAGTCGAACGTCTTTTAGGATTACTTTCCGAACAAGGCTATCCGGCCTCATCTTGGGACCCTTCTCTGAACACCTCCCGGAAGGCAGAAGAGCGATTCCCATTTTATTGCGTCCAAGGAGAACTCTCCTCTGGCCTCATCACTCATGAAGGACGCTTAGCCTTTATCACGGAAGAGGAACTCTTCGGTAAAGGAATTCGCCATCGTCCACAACCAAAAACGCACACGGCTAAATTTCTTTCTTCATTAGATGACCTGCAAGAAGGCGACCTGGTCGTTCATGTCCATCATGGCATTAGTCGCTATGAGGGGCTTCGCCGTCTCACAGTCCAAGATTCTGAAAGTGATTACCTTTTACTGCACTTTGCTGGAACCGACACACTCTATGTTCCGCTTGAGCGACTCTCGGAAATTCAGCCCTACCATGGAGTCGATCAGCGAACTCCGAAGCTCGACAAGCTGGGAGGAACCAGTTGGGCAAGAACGAAAGCCAAGGTCAAAAAGAGCATAGAAGATATGGCTGAAGAACTCGTCGCGCTGTATGCCAACCGCGAAATAGCCCGAAGAACGGCCTATACCCCGGATACCATGTTAACTCACGAATTCGAAGCGGCGTTCGACTACGAGGAAACTCCAGGTCAACTCAAAGCGATCGAAGATATTTATCGAGATATGGAATCGCCGAAACCCATGGACCGGCTCGTCTGTGGAGATGTGGGATACGGAAAGACCGAAGTAGCCATGCGGGCCGCGTTCAAAGCCGTTCAGAATAATCGGCAGGTCGCGGTCTTAGTGCCCACAACGCTGCTCGCCCAACAACATTTTGAGACATTCTCGTTACGGTTTGCCCCATTTCCCGTTCGAGTGGGTATGCTGACCCGGTTTCAAAGTCCCGCTGAATGCAAAGTGGTTCTCCGAGATATTGCTGCGGGCACCTTGGATATCATTATTGGAACCCATCGTTTGTTGACAAAAGATGTGAACTTTAAACATCTGGGAATCGTCATCACTGATGAAGAGCAGTGGTTTGGCGTCCGGCACAAAGAACGACTGAAGCAACTTCGCACTCAAGTCGATGTCTTGACGCTCTCAGCTACCCCCATTCCCCGAACACTACAAATGGCCCTTTCGGGTGTTCGAGATCTTTCGGTCATTGAAAGTCCGCCCTCCGGCCGTTTAGCCATTCAAACACAAGTCCTCCGGTTTGACGGGACGGTCATTCGAGAGGCAATACACCGCGAACTTGGACGAGGGGGGCAGGTCTTTTATCTTCATAATCGTATTGAAACCATGGAACGCACAGGCACATGGCTACAGCAACTGATTCCTGAGGCACGAATTGTGATTGCGCATGGGCAAATGGACGAACGGCTACTTGAAAGCGTGATGCTCAAATTCTTTCACCATGAAGCCGATGTCTTGATCGCCACGGCCATCATTCAGTCCGGCCTCGATATTCCCAATGCCAATACGATCCTCATTGATCGTGCTGACTTGTTTGGCTTAGCGCAGCTGTATCAACTTCGCGGTCGAGTCGGACGCGGGGGACAGCAGGCGCATGCCTATTTCTTTGTCCCCAATGAAGAAACCCTGAGCACAGATGCTCAAAAACGGTTGAATGCGATTCAAGAATTTACGGAACTGGGGTCGGGATTTCGCATTGCGGCGGCTGACATGGAAATTCGGGGCGCTGGCAATCTGTTAGGAAAACAACAGTCAGGCAATATCGCCGTCATCGGACTTGACCTGTATTTACACATGGTCGAACAGGCCGTTCAGCAACTTAGAGGACAAGTCGTCGAGGAGGTCCCGGACCCCACGCTTCACCTCCATGTATCTGCGTTTATTCCGGAAGACTACGTTGAAGATACGCACCAACGATTAAGTTTATACAAACGGCTGTCTGGCAGCGAGCAGATTGGAGATCTGGCTTTGCTGCATGGAGAAACCCAGGATCGCTATGGTCCGCTCCCTACCCCCGTTGAACGGCTCTATGAAGTCATGCAAATTAAACTCCTGGCCAAGGCGTTAAAGCTCGAATCGGTCGACATTCAAGGAAACAGCATCATTGTTGCCTTTCATGAGGTGGCCAAACTTCCAGAGGAAGGCATTCAATGGCTATTGCAACGGTGTCAGGGCGCCATTCAATTTCTTTCACCGCTCGCCTTTCAACGAGACATGCCGTCTGACGATTGGGAGATTCTGTACCCAGAACTCAATACAATCTTACAAGGTCTCAATCGCTATAGTCAGACTCAGGTAGAAGAACAGATAGCTTGAAAATATTCAGAGTAATCCTGTAATTCTAGTATAAGCGTTATTCAGAGGACTTTCGCATCATGCCTTTCCGCTTGCTCTTGACGGTCATACTACTCTCTAGCGTACTCACCGTGACCGGTCCTTCCTGGCTCATGTCCTATCACGATCGAATTGCGGCTATTGTCAACAAGGAAGTCATCACCTTGTCTGAGTTAAAGAATGAGGTTCGTGACGAGCACATCCGAATGAAGGCTCGATATACGGGAGAACAACTCAGACAACGAATGGCCAATAAAGAATTTGCTGTCTTAAATTCGATGATTGAAGACCGCCTGCAACTCCAAGAAGCTCGAGCCAAAGGCTTTACGGTCACCGAGGAGGAAATACACAAAGCGATTCAACAGACCAATCCCCAAGCTCAAGGTGATCTATCGGCTGAAGCCAGTCTCACGAAACAGATAGAAAAACGAATGCTTCTGGAGAAAATACGCGGATTCGAAGTCCAACGGATTGTGACCATCTCCGATGCCGAAATCTCTCAATATTACAAAGAGCATCAACAGCAGTTCATGGTTTCCCGAATCTACCGTTTACGCCAAATACTGTTCGTCGCCGATTCAGAGGAAGAGCGTATACACAAACAATCGCAATCTCGCTCAGTCTCTCGGCGTCTTCAAACAGGTGAAAGTTTTCGGGAACTGGCCTTACAGTATTCAGCAGGACCCGAAGCGGGAGATGGCGGGGAACTCGGGCTGGTGCACCATAGCGAACTTCTCGCTCCCATTGCAGAAGCACTACTCTCGATGAAACCCGGAGAGATCAGTACTCCAATTGAAACGACACTCGGATTTCATATCATTGCGTTAGATGAAACCACACCGCAATCCCCTAAGCCCTTCGAGGAGGTGGAAGCGCAAATCAAAGCTCGCCTCTTTAAAGAACGGTCAGAACAAGTCTTCCAAGACTGGCTCGCTGATCTCAAGCAAAAAGCGTTTATTGAGATCAAATATTCCCCACTAACAGATTCTGCACCGCTCGAATAACCTCCGGTCTCCCCTCATGCGTATACGAGGAGTAAGGAAGAAGATCTGTACTCTCTGGGAGTGATAAGCCTTCTCGAAGTTGCCTGAGATGAGCATGACGCTTTCCAGATGTCACTTTATCAACTTTGGTGGCCACCACAATCATGGGATGCTTCAAGGTCTTCAACCATTGAATGAGTTCGACATCTGAACGCTCAACCCGTCTGATATCAATAAAAATGACGACTCCGCACAACGTATCTCGTGACGTCAAATACGTGTCCACCATCGGACCCCAGTGTCTACGAACCGATTCCGGAACCTTGGCATAGCCATACCCTGGAAGATCGACCATGTGAAATTGCTCGACCTTGGAGCCCGACAACGTGACGCGAAAAAAGTTAATCATTTGAGTTTTCCCGGGAATTTTTCCAACCTTCGCCAAACCTTTCCGATTCAGTAAGGAATTCAACGCTGATGACTTCCCGACATTTGAACGCCCTAACAACGCCACTTCACGTAATCGTTCCTTGGGATATTGTTCTGCCGTCAGGCAACTTGTGACAAACTCAGCCGTTCGAATTTTCATAAGCAGATGCCGACCAAAACGCAGACGTGAAAAACCTGCTATTCGTTGATGTTGCGGAAACAGCATTCTTTCTCGTACGAGATACGCTTCACGCTTGCGCGCCGAAGCGCTCCCGGCCGTCGTAGCCACGAGACTACTAAGGCGGAGTCGGCACAGCGCGCTGGCACGAGCAACGAAATACTAGACCTCAACTCTTCGATGACTTCATGGCTCGTTGGATTTCACGATTGGCCTCACGTTTTTTTACGGTCTCGCGTCGATCATAGTGTTTTTTACCTCGAGCCAACGCCAACTCGACTTTGGCAAGCCCACGTGAATTAAAATACATACGAAGCGGAATGAGCGTAAGACCGGCTTGCTGCACTTTGCCATGGATTTTCTGAATCTCTTTTTGATGGAGTAAGAGCTTCCGCGGCCGTATGGGTTCATGATTCATTTGGTTTCCATGGCTATAACCCCCGATGTGACACTGATGAAGAATAACTTGTCCGGAATCAACCGATGCATAACTCTCTCGTAAATTCACTTTCCCTTCACGGAGAGATTTGACTTCTGTGCCAACCAACACGATGCCGGCTTCAAGTTTTTGTTCAATCGCATAGTCATACAACGCTTTACGATTTGTTCCGATCACATGATCTGGTGTTGCTTTTGTCATCGTTTGCTGGAATTCCCTCTCCCCGTATCTCCTGGAATGATATGCCGATTCGACTGGTCAGGAGAGATTTCGCTATAGTAGAACCATGAGTTCATTTACTTCGACAAAATCCCTGATTCCTCATTTTGCGAAATCCTATGGATTCGATATTAAAGTTTTAGAGGCTCGCCTACAAACAAACTGGGCTCAGATCGTGGGCGAAAGCCTAGCCTCACATACTCGACCAGATTCAATCAAGTTTCGAAAGCTATTTCTCTTGGCTGAAAATTCTGCCTGGCTTCAACAATTAGTTTTTTTAAAACCCATGATCTTAGAAAAACTCAACACCTTTGCCAAAGAGGCTCAGGTCACAGATATTGTCTTGCGCATTGGCGACGTTCACTCTTCTACACTCCCACAGGGAGAGGGATCGTCACCCTCAAACCATTTAGTCAATCCAACAGGACCAGCGATAGAATTAGCGAATTCATGGACCGCCGACATTAAAGAACCAGACCTGCGAGCCATTCTCTCAACCGTGATCGCCAAATGCCTCACGTTAGAGACCCAGACAACTCCACCTCCCCCATGGGCCCAACCTTAGTCTGAAAGTAACTCGTGCGTCAGCTGTGCTTTTTCCTGAAACAGCCAGTCGACTTCACTATTCGATTGCCCAATCCGTTGCCCACCTACTGGTCCCAGCCAGCCGGTGACCTGCTTGAGATCAAACACCATCCCGCCTCGCACCATGGACTCAAATGTTTCTTTAAACACACGCTCTTCGCTGTCGTCTGACTCTGTGAGATACCGATGAAGTTTCTCTGGCTCAGCCCACTCATGGTCAGAAAATACATAGATCGTTATCATTTGATAGCGACCCTGTGGGTCATCCGGTGTGGTAGGTCGAATTTTTAGCGAGCTGAAATTCCTGGTGGCTTGCCCCACAGATCGAAATCGCTCAAGCAATGTTCGAATTTCAGGATCACTGGTCCACGGTGGTGTATGAATGGACACGATTGATCCTTCCTGGGCACCAACGCTATAGGGTGGAATCGTCCGATCGGGGCGGGAGATGAACATCCCAATGCCGATCATCAGAAACCCACCAATAAACACACCGAGGCCAAGCTTAACGAGCGTATCGAGCGGTTTTTTCGGTGCGTTCTTAGATTTCATAGATAGTTAAAAACAATCATCACCAATCCCTACACACTGATTTCCTCATAGAAATCCTTGACCCTCGACGAAATGCCGAAAGAGCATACGTCTGACGAAATAGATTGCTAGCAGGTTACGACGACAGGGTTGGCGCAGTAATGCGAAACCTCACTTCATCGGTCTGGGTGTAGGCGGATATCTCCTCTCCCACATACAGACCACAACGGTACAAACCGGGAGTCCAATCAGCTTCTGGCTTGGTTAAGACAAAATACCCAGACTGCTCATTCATCGATATCATCACCTGATCCTGGGCAACAGCATGTTGTGAATTTGTCATATGAGCCGTTTCCAGAAAGCACTCTGCAATGAGCGGCATTTCATCAAAAGAAGCTGAGAGGAGTTCAAATACCAAGAAAATCTCTGGCTGGGTCGAAG
>BQIU01000103.1 GCA_021603905.1 Nitrospirales bacterium | reverse complement strand
TGCACATTGGTCGCAGACTCAATTAAGGGAAGAGTCGTTTGTGCTTGTATGGTTGCAGCATTAAGGGCAGCAAGTCCATCCATAGGCTGTCTCCTTTCGTGATGGTCAAAAGTGTTACATCTAGAGGGGTTATCGGTGATTATCTCAGATTTCTTGATTGGAGAATATTGCTGATTGTTGAAGAGAAGCGTGGATTAGTATCCGTTCAACAGTTTGTGAAATATTTCTGATTATTTGATGTGATGATTTAAAGAAATTGACGGCATGTTTGGCTACGGCATGTACAGCGGAGCGTGCCTTCGTGATGGGTTTCCCCATAGTTACACGTTAACTCTTCCCCCTTCTTAATATGGCGTAAGGTGTAGAATTCTGCGCGTTCACGAAAGATTCGCATAAAGGTGTTGGGTGTGCAGGAGTGATTAATGAAACGAAAGCCATGTTTTTGTTGAGCCGCATCAATGGCTTTTTTGTTATTGACTTCGACAATGGCAATGTGACGTTGAGTTTTCGCTCGTCGTCGAGCTTCCCGCTGGCTGATCACTTCTCCTTCAAATTCACCGATCTTTCTTCTCGCTGGTAGAGGTTCTGCCGCAAAGAGCCCTTTCCCATTGATGAGGCTTGGCTTCTCAATCATTTTGACAGGCCAGGTTCGTAGACGAGAAGGCGGAGATTGACGTGAAGGCATTAGATGGAATGAAAAATATATAGTTGGTTATGGATCTCGAATATGACGTATGAATGATTTTACTTGATTCCGATGACCATGGAGTCAGGTCCAATGAGGTGTTCGACACGAGTTTCACGGAACCCAGCTTCTTGTAACCAACCTGAACAGTCAGCACCGGTATAGTCAAACCCTCCTGCTAACTCGATAAGCATATTGAGGCTCATGAGAAGACCAAACGCATTCTGCTTTCGCTCATCATCGATCAAGGCTTCAAAAATGATGAGAGCTCCCTTTGAGGGAAGCGCGTCATATGCTTTCTCAATGAGTTGTTTTTTCTCTTCCAAATTCCAGTCATGAAGGATGTGACCCATACAGAGAACATCGGCTTGAGGCAGGGCTTCTTTGAAGAAATCGCCTGGAATGAATCGTATTCGATCACTTAAGTCAAACGAATGCACATAGTCCTGAAAGATGGGGCCAACCGGCGCAAGATCAAATCCTCCTCCTGTCAGATGTGAATGTGTTTGTGCAATGTGAACGGCTAATCCCCCTTGAGCACAGCCAATGTCAATGAATGTCTTGTAGTCTTTCCAAGGAAACTTCTGAGCGATGGCCTGACTGGCTCCCATGCTGATGCCGGTCATGGATTGTAGAAAGGCACGGAGTGCCGTGGGATTACCGTATAATGTCCCGAAAAAATCATCACCGTTCTTGGTCTCATTTTGCGGCAATCCTGTGCGGAGTCCCTCTGTGAGCGATCCCCAGTAACGGTACAGGCGGGCATTGGCCATTTCTAAAAATCCACCAATGTATGTGGGTTTTGTTTTATCAAGAAATTGTTCGGTCTCAGGCGTGTTGGAGTATTTCCCATCGTTTCGATCAAGCATGCCGAGTGCCACGAGTGCATCGAAGAAATCTCTGGCGCCGCGTTCGTGCAAGCCTAATTGCTTTTGTAGAGATTCCGCATCAAGCGGTTGACGGGCAAGTTCGGTGAAGACTTCGAGTTCAACGGCACTGAGGAGGGTTTTCGAGCCCCAGAAGGCCATGCCAAGTTGCATGATATTCGCTGGTGATGGCGGTGTACTTATCGTGCGTCCCACACAGATTCCTTAATCCCCACCGGCAAACGCGTCTTCTTCGTGTTCTTCGATGACTTCTTCTGTTTCGATACCAAGTCCTGCTTGAAAGGATTGTCGAATGGCGAGTACATGCGCGTGGGATGGCGTATTGACAATGTCTTGCGTAAAGCGTTCGAGAAATTGATCCGACAGCTTGAGTCCTTGCTGAAAAAACTCTGGCAAGGGCCCCTCCGTAACCTGCTGCCAGGTAATGTAGATAAGAAACTCTTGGAAGTATCGAGCCTGAGGCAATTTTTCTCCAAATTGCTGCAAGGCTTTGTAGGCACGTGTGGCTTCAGGGCCTTGAACCGACGAAAAGGTTTCTTCCACTTCAAGAATATCATCTTCCAGCTCTCCGAGTTCTCCGTGTTGTTCAGCCTGTTGAAGAGCTTGTCGTGCCGCGACGGCTGGGTCGAAGTTCATGTCTTCTTTTCCTTCCCTCTGCCAAACCATTCATGAGATTGGGTGCAATGAATCGAGTTCATTTTTATGACGATCCCACTCCGGCAAGTTTTTGTAATATCGAATCGGCGGATACGAAATTCCGATTGAGACCAAGTGATTTCGGGTCGAGATTCATAGCGAGGCCCAGGAGTTGCGGGAGGTGAAGGATTGGGAGATCAATCGACGTATCCTCTTGCTTGCCGGCTTTGGCTTGCATACCGTCAAGATTCAGATGGCACAGGGGACAGGGGGTCACCATAATGTCAGCGCCATGAGTTTTGGCATTGTTGGTATGTGTCGCCACCATGTTGAGAGAATTTTTCTCATTAATCGTCAGAATGGGAAATCCACAACATCGACTTTTTCCTGGAAAGTCGACCACCTCTGCTCCCAGAATTTTAATGACCCGCTCTAAGGCTTGCGGACGATCAGGATGTTGGTCGAATTGGAGTGCGTCGGTTGGCCGCTGGAGGTAGCAGCCATAAAACGGAGCAGCGCGTAGGCCGGTTAAGGGTGTTTTGATGGCACGCTTCAGTGCGTCCTCTCCCACATCTTCCAACAAGATCCAAATGAAATGGCGGATATTGGTTGTTCCTCGATACTCGAGTCCTTCTTCTCCTAACACCTGATTGATTTCGGCTAAATAGGCTTCATCTGTCGTCATGCGGTGATTGGCCTGACTCATGACGCCTTGACAGGTACTGCAAATAGTCATGATCGGCAGGTTCTGTTGTTCGGCAAGGGCAAATGTCCGAGCATTTAACACGTCGCCTAAGCGAAGATCCTTTTCTTGCAGCACGCCAGCGCCTGTGCAGGCGGCTGTGGTCATTTCTTCGAGGTCAATTCCGATCTTCGGGTAGACTTGCATGACCGATTGGTAGAGCTCCGGACATGCGCCTTTTGAAACACAACCGGGAAAGAATGCATATTTCATGAGTGACTCCTAACTCGTTTGAAGAGCCGCCTTATTTGGTCAATGCCAGGAATGGCCCGATGCAATGGACCTGATGGTGCAATTTTTTTACGTCGAAATGATTGAATGGCAATGGGGATCATGCCAATTAAACGCCCAACATTACGAAAGCCGAACGTCCGTATCGCCAACATGGGCTCATCTAGCATGCCCTTGTGTTCAATAATGTCCGTGAAGGATTCGGCATGGCGAGAACCGTTTGTCGAGGGGATATGCTCGTCGAATCCCATGGCGCGTAATGACATGATGCGATCCATTGGCTCAACGCCTTTGGGGCAGACTTGGATACATTCCATGCATCGAGTGCAGTCCCACATGCCTTCAGGTTCGTTGAGTGTCGTGAGTCGTTGTTTGGTTGCCGCATCGCGTGGATCGGCCACAAACCGATACGCTTTAGCCAGAGCCGCAGGTCCAATGAATTTTGAGTCGACTTCCAACACGGTACAGTCGGATACGCAAACCCCACACATGATACACGTCATCACGCTGGAAAGATGGTTCATCGCTTCTGCTGGTGCGAGGTGTTCAGCTTCCGGAATGGGTTTGGCTGGCTGGAGCCATGGTTGGATTTGGCGTATTTTCTCCCAAAAGAGTGACATGTCCGTGATGAGATCTTTGATGACGGGCATGTTATTCATGGGTTCAACCTGAATGGTGTGGCTTTCTGTGGTTGCTGATATAATTTTTGTTTTGCAAGCCAACGCTGCATGACCGTTAATTCGCATTCCGCATGAGCCGCAAATGGCTCCGCGACACGAGCAGCGAAGTGCGAGAGAATCGTCGAGTGTTTCTCGGACTTTGATGAGACCATCAAGGACACTATCGGATGCTTCGAGGTCAAGCTGGTAGTCTTGGAAAAAGGGTGATGGGGATTTTTGTTCCGGGTTAAACCGGCGTATACGTAGGGTCGTGTTCATACGTTTTTTATGTTAGCAGACGTAAGCCAGGTGGCTATACCCCTAGGTTTCGTTTTCGCTTGTTTCTTTTTTATCTTTCTCTAATACACCCGGGTTTGTGGTTGCCATTGGGTGATTCGAACCGGCAGATAATCGATTGCCGGTGATCCATTCGCCGTTTGATAGAGTAGAATGTGTTTGAGCCAGTTCTCGTCGTTTCGATCCAGATAATCTGTTCGAAAGTGGGCTCCTCGACTTTCTTGGCGCGTGAGCGCGCTCATAATGATGGTTTCTGCGCAGTCCAGCATGAATCCTAGTTCCAGGGTATTGACGAGGCCAGTATTGAAGACATGACCTTTATCTTTGATGCCGACAGATTTCCATCGGTTCTTGAGTGCTTGAATGATCTGCTGGGCGGTGGTGATGCCTTCTTGGTCGCGAAAGACGGATAGATGCCGGTTCATCGTTTGTCCCATTTCGGTTCGAATCTTGGCGATCGTATCCTCGTGGGTTGGTCTTCTGAGTATTGAGGTGATGAGATCATGATCGATGTCGACGCGAGCCTCTGAAACTTTGAGCCCATTGATCGTCTTTGCATATTCGGCTGCACAGGTTCCGGCCCGTCGACCGAACACGACGGTGTCCAGCAAGGAGTTGGCTCCGAGACGATTGCCCCCATGCAAACTGACACAAGCCGTTTCTCCAGCAGCAAATAACCCGAACACGCCTTCCCATTGTTTATGAATATCCCAACACCGTCCATCAATATCCGTTTTGATACCACCCATTTGATAGTGCATGCCTGGACGTATGGGTATGGGTTCTTCAGCGAGATCGATATTGGCAAAGGTTTTGGCCTCTTCATTAATTTGACGCAGCCGGTCGTTGATGAAGGATTTGCCAAGGTGGCGACAGTCTAAAAACACGCATCCATTGATGCCGCGTCCTTCATTGATCTCTAGTTGTTCTGCACGTGACACCACATCGCGGGAGGCGAGTTCCATCATATTGGGTGCGTACCGTTCCATAAACCGGTCACCCTCGCTGTTCAAGAGATAAGCGCCTTCTCCGCGAGCGGCTTCGCTAATGAGTAGGCCTTTACCTTTGAGCGTTGTTGGGTGGTATTGGACCATTTCCATGTCCATCAATGGGGCCCCGGCTCGATACGCGAGGGCCATGCCATCACCGGTGCAGATCAATGCATTGGTGCTGGGTTCGTACACACGTCCCAGGCCGCCTGCAGCGAGAATGACGGCTTTGGCCTTGAATAAGGCAAATGTTCCCGATCGTATTTCAAAGGCCACGACGCCGGCACATTTTCCGTCATCATCATTAATAATGGATGTCACGAACCATTCTTCATAGATGGGAATTTTCGCTTGAAGAATTTGTTCGAACAGCACGTGCAGCATGGCTTGTCCGGTGAAATCAGAGACAAAGAAGGTGCGTGCTCGTTTTTGTCCGCCAAAGCGTCGAGTCCCTAAGCGTCCTTCTTCATTTCGATTAAAAATGACTCCCATGTGTTCCAGGGCAATAATATCGTTCCCTGCTTCTTGTGCAAGAATCTCCACGGCATCTTGATCTCCCAGATAGTCACTCCCTTTCACTGTTTCGAAAGCATGGTCTTCCCATTTATCGCCGCGATCGGTCAGGGCGGCGTTAATGCCCCCTTGTGCGGCATTCGAATGACTCCGAACGGGGTGGACTTTCGTGAGAACGGCTACCGCTGCACCCTGTTCATGAGCAGCAATGGCGGAACGCATTCCTGCCAAACCGGCCCCAATCACTAACACGTCGTATGTATGAACAGTGGTCATGAAAGAGTGAAAATACGAAGTTTTGCTGAACGACACTCCCGACCCGAGAGAAGAACGTGACTATATGGCAGAGGTTGAAGGTTTCCGAGATTCGATGGATTCATAGGGACGATTATGTGGTCCTTCATAAATTTGATCAGGACGAAAGAGGTGGTTGTGTTGATACTGTTCAAAGCAGTGGGCAAGCCAGCCTGCGACTCGAGACATCGCGAATATCGGGGTAAACATATCTGTTTCAATACCCATTTGATGGTAGATGATCCCAGAATAAAAGTCTACATTCGGACGAATGCCTTTGTGTCCAACGCGTTGTTCCATTTCTTGTTCAACGGCACGTGCAATGGTGAGTAATGAATTAGGCTTTTGGTCTTTATCCATATGCTGTGCAAGTTCCTGCAGGATGAGCGCTCGAGGGTCTTTCACTTTATATACGCGATGGCCGAATCCCATCACTTTTTCCTTGGCCTCAATTTTTTGATCAAGAAACGATGCAACCTGTTCAACCGAACCGATGGCCCTGAGCATATGAATGACGGCTTCGTTTGCTCCCCCATGGAGTGGTCCCTTGAGTGTACCAATAGCCGACGAGATCACCGTGTATGGATCGGCAAGTGTGGAAGCCGTGACCAAGCCACTGAAGGTCGAGGCATTCATGGTGTGTTCGGCATGAAGGATGAGACTGGTGTCAAACATCTTGGCAATAGCGGGATCGGGCTTTTGCTCGAAAAGCATGTAAAAGAAATTTTCGGAATAGGACAGATTATCGTTGGGCTGGATTTGATCATCGCCATGACGAAGCCGAGCAAAGGCGGCCACCATCGTTGGGAGTTTGGCTAATAACCGGATGGCCGCCCAGTATCGGGCTTCCGGATCACGGACATTCGTTGCCGGATAAAACATACCCAAAGCCGCCACCGCGGCCTGTATGGCATCCATTGGATGTCCCGATTCGGGCAGGCATTTGATGAGATCTGTGATGCGATACTTAATGCGCCGGTGGATTAAGAGGTCTTCTTCAAATTGCCGAAGGGCGGATGATGTCGGGAGCTCATCGAATAAGAGCAGATAGGCTGTTTCCATGAATGTGCCGTGAGCGGCGAGTTCTTCGATACGAATGCCGCGATATTCCAGAATGCCCTGTTGACCGTCCACTGAACTGATATTGGATTTCGTCGCAACAACTCCAGCTAGTCCTGGGAAAAAGTCTCTCATGTGTTAACATCCTTCTTATCTATTCATGGGTGTGATGTGATTCATAGAAAAAGGCCATGGTGTTTCTCTAGACGCTGATGCTCTTTATTTAATAATTCACTTATCTGATTATACTATATATAGCCGTACCTTTGGCAGGCCTAACCTGTGAAACAAAACTGCTATGCTACAGGAGATGACTAGGGTGTTGGTCATCAAAGACGTATCTCGTAACGTATGAAAGGAGTGTTCAATGACCAAGAAAGTCGTGTGTTGTCATGTGATGAAATTGACCTTGGCTGTAACCTGTCTGTCGTGGGGATTGGCTCTCGCAGATGAAGGCCATGGACATGCTGGCCAAGGGAAGTCTCATCACTCTGGAGACATGGAAAAATATTCAGGGTCGGCATATGGTGGGATGCAACATCATATGTCTGCCTCTCCGTTAAGTATGAAGAAAGAGCTGAAGTTATCGAATGCGCAGGTCAGCAAACTAGAACCAGTGGAGTCGGATTATCGAAAAACGATGATCAAAAATAGTGCGGATTTACGAGTTGCCATGATCGATTTAGGATCGTTACTTGATCAAGAGAAGACGGATCGAAGTGCCATCGTGAGTCAAGTCGATGCCATTGGTGGATTGCAAACGCAATTGATGATGTACCGAGTTGATACATTGTTGAAACTGAAGGATGTTTTGTCTCCTGACCAATATCAACAATTCCGTAATCGGCTTAAACAACAAATGGATCGTGGCATGAATGGCGGTATGCATGGTATGGGTGGAAAGGGAAGCCATGGTGATGTGGGTGCACACGGCTATAGTGCAGGACATTCAGAGGGGTATGGACACGGAAAAGATCTGGAGTAAAACGCGTCATCAGAGAATCCTCTCGCTCACGTATTTTGCGGAAGGAAGAGTTTAAGCGGCTGTTCGAGTATATCTTTGAATTTTTGAAGAAATCTGGCCGCTTGTGCTCCATCCAGTGCCCGGTGGTCGCACGAGAGTGTGACTTTCATCCGCTGGTCGATAATGACGGCATCACTTTCAACGACCGGAAGGGTTTGAATAGTGCCGACTGCGAGAGAGGCCGCTTGAGGGGGAACGAGGACAGCACTAAACTGTTCGATGGCATACATCCCGAGATTAGAGATTGAAAATGTTGCGCCAGAATATTCTTCCGGTTTCAGTCTCTGATTTCTGGCAAGTCGAATCAGACGAAAACTTTCTCGAGAGAGTTCTCGCAGCGTTTTATGTCCACAATCCCGTATCACGGGGGTGATTAATCCTTCCTCCATGGCGACAGCCACTCCGATATCAATAGTGGGATATTGCCGAATGCTTTCGCCCGTATACGAAACGTTGATCTCGGGGTGTTCGATGAGCGCCAGTGTCACAGCTTGAATCAGCAACGTCGTAATACTCAGTGAGGTATCTTGAAGTTCGTTCATCTGTGCCCGTAGCCGTTCAGCCTCTGTCATACTGATGTCTGCGGTCAGGTAAAAATGTGGAACAGGTGCTTTGCTTTCGGTCGTGACACGTGCAATGGCCTTCCGAATTTGGCTCAGCGGACGTTCGATGACATCATTTGAGGGTTGCGGTACCCGTTGTGGAAACCGGACGACATCCCGTTCAACAATTCGTCCGCCTGGCCCGGAGCCCTCAACATTGGAGAGGTCGATGCCTTTGTCCTTGGCTTTCTTCTTCGCGCGTGGGGAAATTTTCTTTGGTGATGAGTCCGTAGTTTCCTGCATCTCTTCGGTCGTGGTTTCGGTTTTTTCTTGAGATGACTCCGAAGCGTTCGGAGTTTTTGAAGTTGGAGCCTCGCTTTTTGGTGCTTTTGGTTTCGTAGATTCTTCCGAACTCTCTGTGTTCTGATCCGATTCAGTAGGGACCTGATCTTCTAGAGGAGTTTCCGTTTTTACCTGCGACGATTCTGAAGCGTTTGGGGTTTTTGAAGCTGAAGCTTTTGTCTTCGACGCTTTTGATTTCGAAGGTTCAGCCGAATTTTTCGTATTCTGACCTAAATCAGAAGAGGAGGTATTCTCTGTCTCTTTTTCGGATACATAGGGTTCAATGTCGTCATTCAATTCACCAATGAGAGCGATGAGGGACCCTGCTTGAACCGTGTCTCCTTCATCAGCCAGCGCCTTCCGGAAAAATCCTGATCCAAAGGCCTCGAGATCCATAACGGCTTTATCTGTTTCAATTTCGGCCAATACGTCACCGGCATCGACTGCATCGCCCTCTGCTTTTTTCCACGACACGACAACGCCTTCTTCCATGGTGTCCGTCAGTTTTGGCATGACCACACGGGTAATCATTGAACGCCCTTTCTCATTGTTATGTTAGAGTACTTGCTTGACGGCCGCGATGATGCGAGCCTTGTCTGGAATGGCTAAATCTTCGAGTGGACGCGTGTAGGGCATCGGCACGTCTTCTCCTGTCACACGTACGATGGGTCCGTCTAAGTAGTCATAGACATTCGAATAGACGGTTTCTGCGATTTGTGCCCCTAGCCCCGCAAATTTCCACCCTTCTTCAATGATCACTAATCGTCCGGTTTTTTTGACCGATTCTGCTAATGTTGGGACGTCTAAAGGGCGGAGGGTTCTCAGATCGATGACTTCTGCCTCAATACCTTCCGCCGCCAACTCTTCGGCGGCCTCAAGGCTGAGCAAGAGCATTTTAGAATACGCGATCAGAGTGACATCCTCTCCAGGCCGTTTGATATCAGCCTTTCCTATCGGTACGGTGTATTCGTCCTCAGGGGTTTCGCCTTTGGTGCCGTATAACAGTTGGGCTTCAATAAAGATAATGGGATTCTCATCTCGAATCGCACTCTTTAACAACCCTTTTGCGTCATGGGGTGTGGCGGGTGCAATCACCTTGAGTCCTGGAACATGACAAAACCAGGCTTCCAGACTTTGGGAATGTTGTGCGGCCAATTGGTGCGCGGCGCTGCCGGGACCGCGAATCACCATGGGAACCGAAAACTGTCCTCCTGACATATATCGAACCTTTGCCGCATTATTCACAATTTGATCCATGGCGAGAATGCCAAAATTAAATGTCATGAGCTCGACGATCGGGCGAAGTCCGGCCATAGCGGCTCCAACGGCTAATCCGGTGAATCCAGCCTCCGTAATCGGTGTATCCCGTACACGTTCTGGTCCGAATTCTTCCACAAAACCTTTGCTGACTTTAAAGGCTCCTTGATAATACCCCACTTCTTCGCCGATCAAGAATACGCGATCGTCTCTTTGCATTTCCTCACGCATGGCTTGATTCAGGGCCTCTCGATACGTTACGAGCATGTTAGCCGTTTTCCTGACTTTGAAACATCGTTATAACCTTCATCGACATTGCGTGACTTTCCTAGGTCTTTTCCTGGTCTTCAACATAGACATCTTCATGTAGTGATGAGGGAGCTGGGAAGGGGCTTTGCTCCGCGAACGTGATGCATTCGCCGATAATTTTCTCGATTTCTTTTTCCACACTTGCGAACTGCTCTTCTGTTCCGGTCTCGTCTTTTTTCATCTTTTCTTTGAGTAACAAGAGAGGATCATTTTTTCGGGCGTCTGACACTTCCTCTCGCGTCCGGTACTGTCCGTGCGCTGGGTCAGACATGGAATGGCCCATGAAACGGTAGGTCAAGGCTTCAATGAAATACGGCTGTGGTTCTTTTCGAACCTGGGTCACAACTCGCTGCATTAATTCTCGTACGACGAGTACGTCCATGCCATCGACTTGCTCAGCTTGTATCCCATGGGCCTTGGCTCGTTCAGCGACATCTTTGTACAGGACCATTTCACGTGATATCGGTGTGCCCATTCCGTATCGATTATTCTCGCAGATAAAGATCACGGGAAGCTTCCACAAAGCAGCTAGATTAAAGGCTTCGTGTGATTGGCCGCTCGGGATGGCCCCATCTCCGAAAAAGCAGAGAACGACTCTGTCCTCTTTCTTGTATTGCGCGGCAAAGGCCAATCCGACGGCTAAGGGAAGATGGCCTCCTACGATGGCATAGCCACCCATGAAATTCCGCTCTACATCGATCAGATGCATTGATCCGCCTTTTCCTTTACAGAGGCCGGTCGCTTTCCCAAACAATTCAGCCATTACTTGCTTGGGATCTGACCCTCTCGCTAAGCAATGTCCATGATCGCGATAGGCCGTCATGATGTAATCTTCAGGCTGAGTTGCCGCGATACATCCCACCGCGACAGCTTCTTGTCCAATGTAGAGATGTAAAAACCCAGCAATCTTGGCCAAGGCATACATTTCAGCAGACTTCTCTTCGAATCGTCGAATGAGAAGCATGTCCCGATAGAGCGACAAGAGGTCATTCACAGAAGAAGTCTTGTCCATTGGTTCATTTACATCCTGTTGAAGATTGATACACGATAACCAATGCGTGGTCTTGAGTTTGTAGAAACAGAAAAAACTTGAAGAAGAAAACTGGACATCGACGCCTCCTCCGCGAATGTGAGAAATGCATGAGCTCGCTGCGCGAATGAATGCTTGATCCTCATGAGCCGAGTGGCCGTTTTCTTATCTTCGCAGGTCTCAGGGCCTCATGTAAACCTATTTTAAAGAAATGAACTAGGCATGAGGGTATTGAATTCACGACTTGACATGAATCTTTTTTCTGTCGCGAAAAGCGTGGCAAGGGTACACATAAAAGGAGGTATCCTTTTGGTGTATTCGGGTATTGCGATACAATGAGTAAGTCATTTTAGTAAGACCTTGAAGAAGGGTGAAATCTATGGCTGACCTGAATAAACGATTGACCACAAATGTCGAAGGCGATTTCTTTGTTGATGCCACATGTATTAACTGTGATACCTGTCGACAATTAGCTCCGATGACCTTTCAGGAGGTTGACGAATTTTCAGCCGTGTATCACCAACCTCATGATGAGTTGGATATCTTTCATGCGTATCAAGCGTTGCTGGCCTGTCCTGTTGGGTCAATCGGTGCTGTCACGAAAAATACAGATCTTCGTAAGAAGGCTCAGGAAAGTTTTCCAATTGAACTGACAGGCGGAGTGTACTACAACGGATTCAATTCAGAGAAATCCTTTGGCGCGAATAGTTATTTTGTGACGCATTCTCAAGGGAACTGGCTTATTGATTCTCCACGATTTCTTCGTCATTTGGTGAATGAGTTCCAGAATCTTGGCGGCATTCGTTATATCTTTTTGAGTCACGAAGATGATGTGGCAGATGCCGATCGATATGCTGAAAAATTTAACGCGACCCGCATCATTCATGAAGCCGATCATGAAGCGATGCCGGATGCTGAATGGATCGTGAAGGGCAATGACGTGGTTCAGGCCAGCCCTGTGTTTCAACTGATTCCCGTGCCTGGACATACGGCTGGAAGCCTCGCATTACTTTATAAAGAGAAGTTTCTCTTTACCGGAGATCATTTGTGGTGGGATCGGGAGAAAGAAGAGCTCGGCATGCCTTCTCGCTTAGTGTGGAATGCCGAACAGCTTCTTCAATCAACCCAACGCCTCCTCGACTTCTCCTTTGAGTGGGTCCTGCCAGGGCACGGAGACCGGATTCAATTATCACCGGAACGGATGAGGCGTGCATTGACGAAGCTACTTGCTTCTCGTCAAAAGACTTAAGTGGCGATGAGATATCTTCTCAGAAGAGCCTTACGGATAGGCATGATTAGGTAAGGGTTCCCTGTTGATTGCTGAGTCTGTTACGCATTCCGATTTCCACTCGGTAACCGAATGTCGTCGCTCCTATCCCGTCCTTCCATTGGTGCCTCAGAACTCAAACGACTGATGCTGCAAGGTGATGATGTTGTTGATCGTCATGACGATGGTGCCTATGCCTTCGAGACCGATTCAGAACAGTCATTGATCAGCATTAGCAGTTGAGTCCACAAAATCGGAATAAGATGATATATGCAGCTCTGAATCCGATTCCCATCAGCCTGCCTGAGACTGTCCCTTCCTTAGTTGTGCGTTTGTCAAAAAACTCAAGAGTAATATCGGAAAGAATCTGGTAGCAGTCAATCCAAAAGTAAAGGCCACAGCCTGCGCAACCCAACCTGGTGGGTAAATTCCACGGAGCCCAGCAACGATCACTGCAAGGGCTGGGGTAATGTGAATCATGTATTGTTCATCTTGTTGAGTAACAAAGAGGAACCTACGATTCTTTGATGAATGAAACCATTGTTGATTTTCACATGCCAAACACCTAATAATTCTTTCTTCAGTGTTGTCAAATAAAGATGGAGGTTATCACCAGGGCATGCCTGTAGAACATACATATCATGAGTTTCCAAACGCGTGGCCAAAATTCTGTGACTTGAGACTAGAATATCTTGCTGCACTCGCGAATGTTGTTGAACAAGGAATGAAGCGGTTGGACACCACGCATCCGGCTTTTTGCGGCTGTATTGATTGGCATTCGAGTGTGCATGGGACGTATGCCTTATTGGCGGCTTCGCGACTTACGGGTGAATCTCACTGGGTTGATGTTGTTGAACCTATTGTGGCTTCTGAGCGTGTAGCCGGAGAGTTGGATTGCTTGCAACGTGGTGAGTTGGATCATGAACTGCCTTATGGATATGCGTGGTTTCTGA
>BQIU01000102.1 GCA_021603905.1 Nitrospirales bacterium | reverse complement strand
CGCCAGAAGGTCTGCGGCCGCACGAGCCGTGACTTCCAACACAAAAAACTCAAGAAGCTTTCTTTGCGTTTTCTTCGTTAATTTGCAACGCTTTACGCTCATACGCCATCATAGATAGTCTTCGTTATCTACGACAGCCCCATACTAAAAAGTTACGATAATAAATGGAAAACTAGCGCTCTGTCATATTGGGAAAAGGCGGAGAACTTAGCCAAAATAAGAAACAGAGTGCCTCGCCCGCTGGTGGCCATCGACCGCGCATCCGAGTCCGTCAATGAAATCTGTTGGTCCGGTGCATGAAGCATCTGGACTTCGAGTCTTTTGAGGCGGGCCATTTCCGTCTTCAATGCCGTGATCTTGTCCGCCAGCCGTACGACGACTGGACTGCACACGGTTGAGATATCCGTAAACATAGAGCTTCAGCAGTATCGTGGGGTGGTGGCTGGACGACCCGTTTTCTCCGACTGGGTTTTGAAGCCAAGCCCGGAAAGATCCAGGTCATTCACGAAGACATCGATGACCCGAACGACATTATCCTCGGCAATGAAATCGTCTAATCGTCCGGGGAACAGGGTCGTTTGGTTGCGATCGTCACCTTGAATAAGTCCGCTCATCACAGACACCTCCGTTGGAAAGCTGTATTATACTCTCCACCTGAGTTTTCACACAGCCTGGGTCGATAGCGACCTGTTCCATCATACTGCTTGAATGTCTGTTTTGGAGATGAAGGCAATATCTGACTTTGTCTGTACGGTCGGATCTGACTCCGACACAACTTAGGCAAGGTCTAAAACGTCGGCCATGGTGTAGAGTCCAGGGGGTTGCGTGACAACCCATTCAGCGGCGCGTAAAGCCCCCATGGCAAAGGTATCACGAGTGTGGGCTCGGTGGGTGATTTCAATTCGTTCTCCAGGACCGCCAAACAAGACGGTGTGATCGCCGATGATATCTCCAGCACGAACGGTTTGTATGCCGATTTCCTTGGTCTTTCGTTGGCCGATGATCCCATGCCGCTCATAGACTCCGACGTCTTCTAAGTTCCAGTCCATTCCTCCGGCTAGCACTTCAGCAATTTTCAGGGCCGTGCCACTTGGCGCATCTTTCTTCTGATTGTGATGGGCTTCAATGACCTCAATGTTGTAGGTTTCGCCTAAGGCTTTCGCAACTTTTCCAACGACGCTCAGCAGGACATTCACTCCGACACTCATGTTGGGGGCAAAAACACACGGAATCTCTTTGGCTAATTCTTTTAGTTGTTGAAGTTCTTCTTGATCAAATCCGGTGGTGCCTATCACCATGGCCTTTTTTTGACTGACGGCGAGTTGAAGATTTAACAGCGTGGCTTGAGGCGCGGTGAAATCAATGATGACTTGTGCGTCTTGAAGAACTTCCCCGAGCGTATTTTGAATGATGACCCCTGTCCGTCCACTCCCCGCCTCTTCTCCTGCGTCACGGTTTAATGCAGGATGCCCCGGGTTTTCTATAGCGCCAGCCAGTTGCATGGTTGCTGATTCTTGGACTAAGGCAACCAGTCGTTTGCCCATACGCCCTGCTGCGCCCATGATAATCGTGTTGATCATAGCGAAGGAATTCCTTAGCCCAAACCACAGGTCTTCATGACTTGAAATAATTTCTCTTGATTTTGAGGTGAGATTGGGGTCAATGGAAGCCGCAGTTCATTCTGAAGTTTTCCCATCTTTGACAACGCGGCTTTGACAGGAATGGGGTTCGTTTCATAAAACAAGGCCGAAAACAACGGGGTCAATTTATAATGAAGTGTTCTGGCTTCTTCATAGTTTCCTTTTAATGCCAAGTTGACCATATTGGCCATGTCGGCCGGAGCAACATTCGCCGTGACAGTAATCACGCCTTTAGCGCCAATGGCCATCATCGGAAGCGTTAAGGGATCATCGCCAGCGAGCACCGTCATCTTCTCGCCACATTGCTCAATGATGGCTGAAACTTGCGATAATGATCCACTCCCCTCTTTGACCGCGACGATTGAGGAAATGTCTGAGAGCCTTGCGATAGTCTCTGGCGTCATATTCACGCCTGTTCGACTTGGAATATTGTAAAGCACTAAAGGGATATCGGATGCCTTTGCCACAGCGGAATAATGCTGAAACAGTCCCTCTTGCATGGGCTTGTTGTAATACGGGGTGATGAGTAGTGCGCCATCGGCTCCGACTTCTTTCGCATGCTTCGTGAACGTCACGGCTTCATCTGTGGAATTTGATCCAGTACCGGCGATAACTTTGACCCGCCGCTGAACGATTTCGACCGTTAAGGCGATCACTCGTTCGTGTTCTTGAGGTGTCAAGGTGGCCGACTCTCCTGTTGTCCCGCAAGGGACAATGCCATGCGTTCCGTTGGCAATTTGAAATTCAATCAACTCGGCGTAGGCGACCTCATCAAACGTCCCATTTTTAAACGGCGTCACAATGGCCACTAAAGAACCTGAAAATATCATAGAACCTCAATAAATAGAGAGAGCCTTAAATAAAAAATTAGATCACGATCTTTTGTGTCGACTCACAGGAAAACTCATGACTATGATATTTCCCCATCTTTCAAAAACGAGGGAATGGTTTCCCCTCGGATCAGGTCATCATAGCTTTCTCGTGCACGGATGACGTGAATGTCATGGTCTTTAATCAGTACCTCTGGAACACGGGGTCTCGAGTTATAGTTCGAGGCCATGGTGAAGCCATATGCGCCTGCGCTCATAACGGCCAAAAGATCTCCTGAAGCGGTCTCCGGTATCTCGCGATCTTTCGCAAGGAAATCTCCTGACTCACAAATGGGGCCAACGATGTCAACGGTTTTCACCTGATTCCTAAATGGTTTTCGAACATGTTGAATTTCATGATAGGCATCATACAAGCTTGGTCGTAGCAAATCGTTCATGGCCGCATCGACCACCACAAACTTTTTGGCCTCAGTATCTTTGTTGTACAGAACGCGAGTCATCATCACGCCGGCATTGCCAACAATAGACCGCCCCGGCTCCATAATCAACTGACATTTCAGGTCATGGAGGAGTGGAGAAATGGCAGCGGCGAGTTCCTTGGGGTGTGGGGGAATTTCATCGGAATAAGTAATGCCGAGGCCCCCGCCAATATTGATGTAGCGAATATTGATACCCTGAACCTTAAGGGTTTCAATCAACGCTAGGATTTTTTTGAGTGCGTCAGTAAAGGGTGTCAGCTCAGTCAATTGCGAACCGATATGACAATGCACACCCACAACATCGATATGCGCCAATGTGGTCGCGGTCTTAAATTCTTCCAGTGCACGTTCTGCACCGATGCCAAACTTGCTTTTCTTGAGTCCCGTGGAAATGTAGGGATGCGTTTTGGGATCAATGTCCGGGTTGATTCGAAGCGCAACTCTGGCACGAACTCCCATTTTCCCCGCGACTTCGTGTATCAACTGAAGTTCACCTGCTGATTCCACGTTAAACATTAAAATGTCGGACTTTAGAGCTTGTTCGATTTCATCTCCTGATTTTCCTACACCGGCAAACACTATTTTCTGCGATGGCACTCCAGCTTTCAGTGCACGAAAGAGCTCGCCTCCGGATACAATATCGGCCCCGCTTCCCTCCTGTGCCATGAGACGAAGGATGGCAATATTCGAATTCGCTTTCATGGCATAAGCAATGGTATGCGGGATCGCATCGAACGCTTGATCAAAGGCTCGAAAATGTCGGACAAGCGTCTTGTGGCTGTAGATATAACAAGGGGTACCGACTTTGTGTGCAATTTCTTCCAGCGACACGTTTTCACAGTAGAGCTGGTCATCTTGATAGTGAAAGTCATGCATAATATAAGATCTCTTTTTAATGGCGAATTGCGGTTTTATAATAACTTGCCGTACGGAATAGTGAGCATTGTTTTATTCCTGTCATGTCCGTAATTCGTTCGTGGCATTTTCGTTTTAGAACAGTTTGATGTCGGAACGATTTTCTTCAAAGAACGAGTTGTCTCATTGGTATTTTCGCAAAAAATTCAGAAACATTCATTCTCAGAACTCTCAACGTGAACCTACGGGACGCAGAGCAGGGAGATGAACAGATTCCTCTTCAATTGGAATCAAGAGTTCTCCGTCTTCGCCCAGCTGAGGCGGAGGCTGCCGTTGTTCTCGAATTTTGGCCTCTAAACCTACCTCTTCCGGGGCAATCGGAGGGCCGGCCGCTCCGCACCCAGCGCAAAAACAAAAGAGTAGGCTGACGCTACAGACTCTGATTGCTTGAGAGGAAACGATTTTTCTTATCGGCTGAAACATGACGATCAGGTTTCTTGAGCATGTCAATTAAAAAGTCCGGCTATTATAACAGGCGTTTCTCTAATATACGCAACCTGCTTTGAACTTGTCTTCTCGCGGTTCCTCCAATCTGATCTTTTCTCTGAATAGCCCCTTCAGGCGTCAATAAGTTCAACGCATCTTTTGCGAAATGTGAGGAGTGAGATCGAAGTTCCGGTAATGTGATGTGCGCGAGATCTTTCTTTTGCTCGGCACATTGTCCTACGAGACTTCCAATGATGGCATGGGCCTCGCGAAAGGGTATTCCTTTTCTCACAAGATAGTCGGCTAATTCTGTCGCAAAGAGTAATCCGGATTGAACGGCCTCAGCCATAACGTCTTGTCGTACCTTGAGCCGTTTGATGAGCTCGGCATAAATCGAAACACTGTCAGTGACGGTGTCTAAGGCATCGAAGAGCGGCTCTTTATCCTCTTGCAAATCTCGATTGTAGCTGAGGGGGAGGCCTTTGAGTGTCGTTAAGACAGACATCAAGTGACCATAGACTCGTCCGGTTTTGCCTCTGACTAATTCGGCGACGTCTGGATTTTTTTTCTGCGGCATCATGCTGCTTCCCGTGCAGAAGGAATCCGACATTTCAATAAACTGGAATTCCTGAGAGGACCAAAGAATGAACTCTTCACTCATTCGCGATAAGTGCATCATGAGAAGAGAGCAGGCATTGAGAACTTCCACGACAAAGTCTCGGTCTGACACGGTATCCAGGCTATTGGTCGTCACCGAAGGAAAGTCGAGCAATTTAGCCGTGTAGCTCCGATCAATTGGATAGTTTGTTCCTGCTAACGCCCCTGCGCCAAGCGGTAAGACATTGAGCCGGTTTAAGGCATCTGTTAGTCTTCCTTTATCTCGTTCGAACATATCCACATATGCCAAAAAGTGATGAGCAAAGAGAACCGGTTGTGCTCGTTGAAGATGCGTATAGCCAGGCATAATGACCTGTTGGTATCGACGAGCTTGAACCGTCATGGCTTTCTGGAGTTGTATCAATCCAGCGATTAAAGCCTTGATCGAATCTCTGACGTACAGACGAAGGTCCAGGGCGACTTGGTCATTACGGCTTCTTCCTGTATGGAGTTTGCCGCCGAGCGGACCAATGAGTTGGGTCAGTCGGCGTTCAATACTCATGTGGATGTCTTCATCTTCGTTTCGAAACTCGAAGCGGCCTCGTTGAATTTCGACGAGAACTTTTTCTAATCCGCGAATAATCGTTTGACATTCGTGTCGTTTGATCACTTTGGCGTGATGGAGCGTCTTGCAGTGTGCAATACTCCCCTGAATGTCGTAGTGATAGAGCCGTTGATCAAAAGGGAGTGAAGACGTAAACCGTTCAACAAGATGATGGGTGTGTTTCTTGAATCGACCTCCCCATAGTTTTTTTGGCTGGGAACGCGAAGATTTCTTTGTTGTCGTTGTTGTGGCAGTGCGAGTGTTCGTATTACTCCGTGATCGCGATTCTGATTTTTTTCGGGGATGTTGTGCCATCGACTATCCTTTACTTGCTGTCATTCTTTTTGTTCCGTTCGGTTTGCATGGCTAATCGCAAAGCATTAATCCGAATGAATCCCGTCGCATCACGTTGGTCAAATCCTTGTCCTTCTTCAAACGTGGCAAGATGTTTTTTGTATAAAGACCGTGTTGAACGTCGGCCAGTGACGATGCAGTTTCCCTTATAGAGCTTAAGCCGAACGGTTCCCGTTACGTCTTGCTGCGCTTGGTCGAATGCTGTTTGAAGCATCACGCGCTCTGGCGAAAACCAATAGCCATTATAAATCAGTTCGGCATAGCGTGAGATGAGACTGTCACGAAGGTGAAGGACCTCTCGATCCATGGTGATGGACTCTAGACCCCGATGAGCGACATGTAAAATTGTGCCTCCTGGAGTCTCATACACTCCGCGGGCTTTCATGCCGACATACCGATTTTCCACGAGATCCACGCGACCGATGCCATGTTTGCCCCCAAGTCGGTTCAGATGATCGAGCAACGCTGCAGGCTTCAGGCGTTTGCCGTCAATGCCAATGGGGTCTCCATTATTGAATTGAACCTCTATGGATTCAGCTTTATTCGGTGCGCGTTCAGGGGAGACGGTCATTTTAAACATATTTTCCGGTGGGGCCACCCATGGGTCTTCTAAGATGCCCCCTTCATAACTTATGTGAAGAAGGTTGAGGTCCATACTATAGGGTTTGGCCTTGGTGACCGTAATCGGGATGCGATGTTTTTTGGCATAGGCAATGAGGTCGTCACGCGAGGTAAATGACCACTCTCGCCATGGGACGATCACCCGAATGTCAGGTGCCAGTGCTGCATAGGCAAGTTCAAACCGAACTTGATCGTTTCCCTTTCCAGTAGATCCATGACTAACAAATGTTGCGCCTTCTTTTTTTGCAATTTCAATTTGACGTTTCCCGATCAACGGGCGGGCGATTGACGTGCCCAACAAATAACTCCCTTCGTACACGGCATTCGCGCGTAACATGGGAAACACATAGTGTTTGGCAAACTCTTCTCGAAGATCTTCAACGTAGACTTTCGAGGCTCCCACGGCCATGGCCTTTCGTTTAATCGCTTCCAAGTCTTCGCCTTGGCCTAGATCGGCGCAGAATGCAATGACCTCGCATTGATAGGTGTCTTTCAGCCAGCGCAAGATGGCAGAGGTGTCCAACCCACCAGAATAGGCTAATACAACCTTGCTCTTGGACTGTTGGGGTGAGAGAGATGGAGATGACATGGCTGCCTTTTTTTTGGCTACTTTTTTCATAACAACATTCGTCCTACTATAGGGTGTGGAGTGTCGAAAAAAACGTTTCAGTGTTGAGTGCTGAACCCTTTGGCCGTTCCATGAATCTTTTAGATTGACTTAGCGAAGCCCGCGAGTACTGCTTTGGAGTGTTTTATTGGTTTCTTCATGTTGGAGTTCGTCCTAGTGTCGTGTCGCAAATATTCGCTTGATCCGCTAGATAATGTTCCGTGTTGTTCCAAGGGGGTGGGCAGTAAAACAGTCCACCTCGTGTCATGTTCGACAGGCATCCTTGTTTCGTTTGGTCAACATTTCGAGAGGTGTACCTAGTTAGCTATTCACGCTGGAAAAGAACACGAGTTACTAAGGTTTTTCGGTTCACGATCCCAGCCAATCAATTAAGATGGCGTTCTGCATATCCAGTCGATTTTCCGCTTGCTCTAAGACCACGGCTTGTGGACCATCGAGGACGCCAGTTGAAATTTCTTCCCCACGATGTGCCGGGAGGCAATGCATGACCATGGCATCAGCTTTGGCCTTTCGTAACAGTCCCTCATTGACCTGGTAGGGAGTCAAAGCTTTGAGCCGCCGTTTTTGCTCCCGCTCTTGTCCCATGCTGATCCAGACGTCGGTATACAGCACGTCGGCGTTTCGAACGGCCTCAACCGGATCAGCGGTTACCTGTATCTTTGTTTTGGTCTTCAAGGCTTCCTCTTGTGCCCAGTCCACAATTTTCTGGTCTGGCTCATACCCGGATGGACAGCCCACCGACACGTGCATACCCATGAGCGCACCGGCCTCAAGGAGGGAATGTGTCACATTATTTCCATCGCCGATATAGGCGAGCTTTAACCCTTTGAGCCGCTTTTTTTTAATCGAAATGGTGAAGAGATCAGCGAGAATCTGACAGGGGTGACATTGATCGGTGAGTCCATTAATGACCGGAATCGTCGCATAAGTGGCCCAGTCCTCAAGGGTCGTCTGATCAAATGTTCTGACGACAAGGCCATCTAAATAACGCGAGAGCACTTGGGCGGTATCCGCGAGGCTTTCCCCTCGACTCAATTGAATTTTTTCAGAATCCAAAAATAACGATTGCCCGCCTAATTGGTTCATCCCTGCTTCAAACGAAACGCGGGTTCGCGTGGAAGGTTTTTCGAAAATTAACCCCAGTGTTTTTCCCACTAACGGTCTGGGCATTCGGCGTGCTCGGCGTTTGGTCTTTAGCGATTGGGCATGTTTGATCAAGGCCGTGATGTGTCGAACGGAAAGACTGGCAATCGTTAAGAGATCTTTGGGGGTTTTTCGAGAAGACCGTGTTGTTGATGAAGCCATAGATGGATTTCCTGAATCGTCAAGGGTGTGTCGTCGTTAGTGCTTGTTTTGTCAAAACATTCGACAGGATGGTGATCAGTGAGTCAATCTCTGTTTGAGTAATAATAAGTGGCGGAGTAAATCGAAGCACGTTTCCCATCGTGCAGTTAATGATGACCCGACGAGCCAGACAGTCCATCACGATCGGTTTTCCGTCGACCGAGAGCTCCAGGCCTTGTAACAACCCTCGGCCTCGAACTTCTTTGATGATGGGAAAATTCTCCTTTAGAGTGAAAAGCATTTTTTGCAGATAGGCTCCACGTTCTTGAGATCGTTTAAGTTCTTCCCCTTCAAGTAGAATTCGAATCACTTGCAGGGCAGCAGTACAGGCGAGCGGGTTTCCCCCAAAGGTCGAACCATGTGTTCCGTATGTAAAGACTTTCGCAACTTCATCGGTAGCAAGACACGCTCCGATTGGCATGCCTCCGCCTAATCCTTTGCCCAATGTCATGATGTCCGGTTGAATGCCAAATTGTTGATAGGCAAACAAAGTGCCTGTGCGCCCCATGCCCGTTTGAATTTCGTCAAAAATCAGGAGGATATTTCGCGCCGTACAGAGATTGCGTACCGCCTTGAGGTAGTCCGCATCTGCAACAACGACTCCACCCTCTCCTAAAATAGGTTCCAGCATAATCGCCGCTGTGTGCTCAGAAATATTTGCTTCAAGTGCCTGAAGGTCGTTGAAGGGGACGTACTTGAACCCAGGAACCAGAGGCTCAAAACCAAGCTGCACTTTTGTTTGACCGGTTGCGGTCAGTGTTGCCAACGTTCGACCGTGAAAGGAATTCACCATCGTAAGAATTTCCGATCGATCTGGTCCAAAATGTTGGTGACTATATTTCCTGGCTAACTTTATGGCCGCTTCATTGGCCTCTGCTCCACTATTGGCAAAAAATACTTTGTCAGCGAATGATTGTTCAGCCAATTCACGCGCAAGCTTGGCTTGCGGTTCTGTATAAAAGAGGTTTGAGGTGTGAATGAGCTGACGAATTTGTCGTTTGATGCTCGCGATCAGATCTGGATGGCCGTACCCCAGCGCATTGACCGCAATCCCTCCCACGCAATCCAGGTAGGCACGCCCTTCTGCATCATAGACCTGGCATCCTTGTCCACGAACAATGGATAGCGGCAGTCGGTCATAGGTATTCATAACATATCGATTAGTGAGTTCTTGGATTTCTTCTGTCAGCATGTCTTAATGAGTCCCGATATGTGAATCACACGACTCATTTTTCCAGCGTTACGTGAGATCACGCTGCAACCCTAGAAAAACTATTGTTGTGTGATGCGAGAAAACCCGCGTGAATACAGGCGAATCTAGCACACAGGTTCTGAGGTTCGCAATATGAATTGACGCGAGATTATGTGAGGAGGGTGTAGGTCGGAATGGTGAAGAACCTGAGTTGCCCGAGACTGGTGAAGTTGGGGGAGTAAGGTCATTATCACACCAGACCTAAATGACAATTGCATTATTATGGCACAGACTGTCGTCTGAGGTCGTAAGCAAATCCGAATTTACTCAATGTCCATATCAACCACTTTGATGGATCGAAATTATACCACTGTGCTCCATTGCGATAATCCGTTTGATACATATGATGATAATTATGGTATCCCTCTCCAAAGGTCAGAAGGGACACAAACCAACTGTCTCGACTCGAGTCAGAGGTCCCGTGAGGTTGATTTCCCCATAAATGGCAGATTGAGTTAATGAAGAACGTTGAGTTGAGTACGAAAAACGTTCGCGCCACGCCAGCTAAGAGAAAGCAACTGACTCCGCCAATCCACCCATTGTAAAGAGACCCAATGATAAAGGGGAAAGCTAACCCGGCAATCACAACCGCGATATAATTTTGATGTTGCCACATGACCAGAGGGTTTTGTTTCAGCTTCGTTTTATATTTGTCATATAAGGACGGGTCTGTGTCTTTCCAGAATAGCCATCCGCAATGGCTCCACCAGAAGCCGAGCTTGGCGTTATAGGGGTCTTCGTCTTCGTCGCATCGGGCATGATGGCGAATGTGGTCAGAGGCCCATTTCAGTGCAGAATTTTGTAGAGCCATGCCGCCGGCAATGAGTAGGACCATCTCTACCCACTTCGCGCATTTGAAACTTCGATGTGCAAATAAGCGGTGGTATCCAACCGTGATTCCGAGTCCAGTGAAGATGTACAAGATCACGAACATCGTCCAATCCACCCATGAAAAGTCGTAGTAATAGGTGAATATCGGAAGGCCGATCATGGCCCCCACGACGATCGTTCCAAACAGGAACGTGGTGAGATAATCAAATTGTCTAGTGGTGGCGTCCATCTATAGAACCTCGGGCTTCAGTGAATGCAAGTTTGTAACGCTGTTTGAAGAGTAAATAGGGAATTTCCGGAAGGAAACTCCGATTGTGACAGGTGACTATAGGATACACGTTGGAGGAAATCTTGTAAAGCCAGGCTTTGCTCTTACCCAAGACCATACTGAATGAGAATCCGCTTAAATTATCGCTATCTGTGATTACAGCTCAGTGACAGAGCCTTACAGTATGCGGGCTAATTTTTGAGGAATCTGTAATAGTGGAGAATGCCAAGTGGGGAGTGGTAGGCCACCATGGTGACCTGAACTGGTTCAAGCTCACCATGGCGATCTTTCGTGACGTCAGTATACCTCTTAGTATTTGTAGCTATCTTCTTTATATGGTCCGTCTACGGAGACATTGATGTAGTCGGCTTGAGTTTTTGTGAGCTTGGTAATAACTCCTCCAAATCCACGAACCATATGAGCCGCCACTTCTTCGTCGAGGCTCTTCGGTAAAACCTGCACGGTTACATTCTGGATTTGCTGATCGGCAAATTTCCGTTCGTACAAGTAAATCTGTGCAAGGACTTGGTTCGCAAACGACCCATCCATAATTCGAGATGGGTGACCAGTTGCGTTACCTAAATTGACAAGGCGCCCTTCAGACAAGAGTAGTAAGTGATCATTGTGAGCCTTGTCACGATAGACCTTGTGCACTTGAGGTTTGATTTCCTCCCATTCCCAGTGCTTGCGCATGTAGGCCGTGTCAATCTCATTGTCAAAATGCCCAATATTACAGACAACCGCGCCAGCTTTGAGCGATTGCAACATGGCTGAGTCGCAGACATTAAAATTACCAGTCGTGGTGACGACAAGGTCAGTGTTGCTCAGCAACGTCTTGTTGATGTTTTCGACTTTTCCTGTATTAATTCCATCATTGTAGGGTGAAACGACTTCAAATCCATCCATGCAGGCCTGCATGGCGCAAATCGGATCAATTTCCGAGATTTTCACAATCATACCTTCTTGACGAAGTGACTGTGCCGATCCTTTTCCGACGTCGCCATACCCAATCACCAGGGCTTTTTTGCCTGCGAGTAAGTGGTCCGTCCCCCGTTTAATTGCGTCGTTTAAACTGTGACGACAGCCGTATTTGTTATCATTCTTGGATTTGGTCACGGCGTCATTGACGTTAATGGCCGGAACTTTCAGCGTTCCTTTTTTCAGCATTTCTAGTAAACGATGCACGCCAGTTGTGGTTTCTTCAGTCACGCCATGAATTCGGTCAAGCATGGCTGGAAATTTTTCGTGAAGCATGAGCGTTAAGTCACCGCCATCATCCAGCACCATATTAGCGTCCCACGGCTCCCCATCTTTCAAAATCGTTTGCTCAAGGCACCAGTCATATTCTTCTGCGGTTTCACCTTTCCAGGCATAGACTGGGATTCCGCGTGCCGCAATGGCGGCAGCGGCGTGATCTTGGGTCGAAAAAATGTTGCAGGAAGACCAGCGGACTTCCGCTCCGAGTTCAATCAGCGTCTCAATGAGCACACCGGTTTGAATCGTCATATGAATGCAGCCGAGGATTTTAGCGCCTTTTAGCGGTTGGGACGCTCGATATTTTTCCCGTAATGCCATCAATGCCGGCATTTCAGTTTCGGCAATTTCGAGTTCTCTCCTTCCCCAATCGGCGAGGGTGATGTCTGCGACTTTATAGTCTTTCGTTTTAGGGTCAACTGTGGCTGCAGTACTCATATGGTATGGATCCTTTCTTATACGACCAACGTTCTCTGCTCATCGACAAAATACGGTTAATGCACAATGTCTATTTGTCTGTCTCGCTGATCTTCTTAAAGTTCTTATAGTTAAATTCCTGCTTCACGCCGAAGTAGTGCGGCTTTATCCGTTTTTTCCCATGTGAATCCTGGTTCATTACGGCCAAAATGACCATACGCCGCTGTTTGTTTGTAGATAGGACGACGTAATTTGAGGTGCTCGATAATGCCTCGAGGATTTAAGGGGAAATGTTTGCGGACGAGTTTTTCAATTCGTTCCACTGCAGCTTTTTCGGTCCCTTTTGTATCAACGAGTACCGAAACGGGGTTTGGGACGCCAATGGCATATGCCAGCTGCACTTCACATTTGTCCGCGAGCTTGGCCGCGATAATATTTTTGGCAATATATCGAGCCATATACGAGGCTGATCGGTCAACTTTACTGGGGTCTTTACCGGAAAACGCTCCCCCGCCGTGGCTGCCCACACCTCCGTAGGTATCCACAATGATTTTTCTTCCTGTCAGTCCTGTATCGCCCATGGGGCCACCGGTGACGAATCGCCCGGTTGGATTGATATGAAAGGTCACAGTCTTGGGATTATAGAGTTTCTTGGGCATCACGGGGTTGATGACCTTGTCCATGAGATCTTTTTCAATTTTTTTCGAAGTCACAGAATCACTATGCTGGGTCGAGACAACAATCGTATCAATCCTCACAGGTTTTCCATTTTTATACTCGACGGTTACTTGGGCTTTGCCGTCAGGTCTGACCCAGGGTAAAATATTTTTCTTGCGAACTTCTGCCAGACGTCGAGTCAGTCTATGGGCAAGGACAATGGGCATGGGCATGAGTTCGGCCGTTTCGTTAGAAGCGTAGCCAAACATCAGGCCCTGGTCTCCAGCGCCTCCAGTGTCAACTCCCATGGCGATGTCTCCAGATTGGGCATCAATGGCTGTTAAGACTGAACAGGTTCGATGGTCAAATCCCCATGTGGCATCTGAGTAGCCGACCCCTCTAATGGTTTCCCTTATGATGTCAGGTATTTCAACATAGGCTTTTGTTGAGATTTCTCCGGCGACAAAGGCCAGTCCAGTCGTCAGAATAGTTTCGCAGGCCACTCGACAATTTTTGTCTTTTTTAATAATGGCATCTAAGATCCCATCAGATATCTGATCGGCAATTTTGTCTGGGTGTCCTTCGGTCACGGACTCTGACGTAAAGAGATAGTTGGATCGTCTCATTAAATAGTATCCTCTATTCTGTTGAGGGACAATA
>BQIU01000101.1 GCA_021603905.1 Nitrospirales bacterium | reverse complement strand
GGCCATGGCCTCAAGGTGGAGTGGACTCGCGATCGGCTTTGGCGTTGCCGCCGGTGCGTTTTACATTCCGGACATCATCCCGGTGATCACCACGGGCACCATGTAACTTCAACCCGGGGGCGAGCGTGTCTTGCCCCCGGCTCTTTTTGAACGAGGAACGTTCTTGTATGCGTACACAGATTCCACGATATCTCGATTCATTACCGCAAGTGCTGTGGTGGGAATTAGACGAACTGATTTTGTTCATCGTATGTCTGATGGTGGGTATTTTCACTAGACATCTCTGGGAATTTACCCTGATTGGCTGTGTCTCAGTTTGGGCGATGGGAAAAGTCAAAGGAGGACAGAGTGAAGGATTTATCTTACATATGTTTTGGTGGTATGGCGTCCCTGGATTCTTGTTGGAGAATGGCCCCAGTTCAGAGATTGGCGAGTTCTTGGAGTAGGTGCATCTAATGGAAGCCAAACTCTATCGATCATCGATGAGTGAGAGTCGCGGGACCAATCGGTGGCTCTTGGCCTTGTGCGTGCTTCTCGGATTGGCATTGGTGGCGAATGGCCTGTTTCGGCGCTCCACGATTCTGCATGTCACACCCGTCGAAATCGAGAATACGTATTGGGCGTCGGCTTTTGATGGCTCGGAGGAGTACAAACGGAAAATGGCGCTGACCTTGCTACCGTGCGTGACGAACGTCACCCCGAAATCCGTGAAGTACATGCACGATATGTTCTTGAATTATGTCGCGCCAAATGTCTATGGAGTGGTGAGTGATGGCTTGGCCATCGATCGCAATTACGTCATCAAGAGCAATCTCAATCGAATGTTTTTTCCCGATGAAGCGTTTGTTAATGGATCGACGGTCATCGTCAAAGGCCATGAAAAACGGTTTATTGGTCACCAAAAGGTCGCGGAGGAACGACGAGCCTATGAACTCAAACTACAAATACAAAACTGGAAAGTGCAGATTGTTGGTCTGCGGGCTGGTGGTGTGGGGTCTGATGGCACTCCCCAGTTTGATGTGGGCACAGACCAGCCCACAACAAGTTGACGTCATCGACGATCGCACGATCACCGTCGACGTCTCGCGATCTGGGCTGACCGTCTTTCAACTGCCAGAGATTGTACAGAAAGCGGTCTCGTCCTCTCGCGATGTCGATGTGAAGTTTGAAGGAAAATACGTCATGGTCACCATGGGACAGAAACACGCCGACTTGGTGGCGTTGACCAAGTCCGGGCAAGCGTATGTGTTTGTGCTGAAACCGACGGACCAAGCGGCGGCCATGATTACGGTCGTTGATCAGCGACAGCATGCACGTCCCAAAATTCACAAACCAGATCCGATTGTGCGCGAAGCGTCAGGATATGTCGAGCTGCTCACGACGCTCGTCCAACGTACTGCCAAAGGGACGTTGCCGGTGCAATATGAACAGCAGTCGATCCAGGACCAACGACAGTATCCATGGCTCGCCCTCTCAATTGAAGATGCGCAAATGTTTCGAGGAGAGCAGTATCAGATTGTGGTGTATGCCTTAAAGAATAACACTGAGAACCGCCAAACCATGCAGGAGCGTGAGTGGAACACGGGTGCCCAGCTCGCGATCGCGATTCAAAAAGAGACGATTGATCCTGGTGAACGCACAACCGTGTATCTGGTCGAGGTGGCGGAACCACAGTCAGAAGACGAGTCTGAGTCATGAGTACTGAAACGGGTAGTCCGATTCTTGGCAGTGGTTCTGGTGGAGCGAATGTCCCACAGATGGGGATTCCACGCTGGTTGATTTTCCTTGGTGTGGTCGGGGTCTTAGTTGCTGTCTCGCTTTTCGTGCAGTCGTTTCGTGGACGGGCGAACGTCAATCCCAATGAAGTCAAAGGTGCTGCAACCCTCGCCACAGATGCGGATCAGGAAGCGTGGATGGCGACGGCGACCGGCCAGTTGCATCAAATGGAACAAAAGAGTTCGACGCTGCAATCATCCGTCTTCGGTCTCAAAGAACAAATCGATAAGCTGCAGAAACGACTCGATCATGTGGGACTAAAAGAGGTGACGCAAAGTGCACGTCTGAAGATGCCACCTCCGCCGAACGCTCTGCCACCGGTCAATCTTCAAGGGGCGAAGAAAAAGAAACCTATTACGGGGAAAGCGATTCTTGCGCAAAGTGCTTCTCAAAAGCCTGGCCCTCCGGTCGCGCTACCTCCAGTGAAAAAGTCCATTGCGTCTCAAGCGACTAAAGATTTGACGGGACCGATCCATCCGATCCGACTATTTGTCCCGGAACAAGTAGAGGAAGAAGAACCGGAACTGGTGACGTATCGCATTCCGACGGGGATGATTATTCCTATGCGTTTGTTGTCGGGCCTGGATGCGCCCACCGGTGGTGGGGTCGATGATCCGCATCCTGTGTTGATGGAGGTCGTGGACCTCTCAAAACTTCCGAATGCGTTTCAGATGAACATGCGGGCGTGCTTTCTACTCGGTGAAGGCAAAGGCGATCTGTCGACCGAACGCGCGTTTATTCGTGTGCTCACGCTGAGTTGTATTGACGAGGCGGAGGAGACGACGGATATCGCGCTGAAAGGCACCGTCACGGGAGAAGATGGGAAAGCCGGGATGCGGGGGCGTGTCGTGTTGCGGGATGGGGCCATTCTTGCGAGGGCGCTCGCTGCGGGATTCATTGATGGCATTGGTCGAGCCTTCCAACCATTTCGACAAGGGTTCTTCATCGCGCGTGATCCCGATGCCTCGTTCAATTTGCCGAAGCCTGGGCAAGTGGGTGTGGCAGGTGTTGCGGGTGGACTCAGTCAAGCTGCGTCTGTCCTTGCGGCACGCTATGTGGAAATGGCGAACCAGATTTTTCCCGTCATCGAAATTGATGCGGACCGCCATGCCGATATCTTGATCACGGAAGGCAAAGATATTCAGAAACCTGTTCTTTAATAATGAGGAAGCCAATGCACCGAACACAATCGTTTGTGAACGTTAGGCGATGGATGATCGTACTGTTGATCGTTTCACCACTCAGTGTGGCGTGGGCAGAAACGCCAGCGATTGATCAGAAGAAACACCTTCAAACGGCGTTAAGGCACGCGCTTCCCGGGTTACAGATCACGCACATGAGTGAGCAAGAAATCGTTCCAGGGTGGATGCAACTCGATGTTAAAACGCAGAAGGGCCAGAAAGTGGTGTATGCGGATCTCACAGGAAGGTATGTATTGGTCGGGAGTATCTTTGATCTGAACACGGGACAGAACTTGACACGTGAGCGGTTGGTGAAACAACGAGAAAAAATCTTCGATGCGTTTGAGGGATCGATGGCCATCATGGTGCGACCCGACGCCTCTAATACCGAACCATCATCTGCGCAACGTCCGTTGTTGTATTTCACGGACCCAGACTGCCCCTATTGTCAACAATTTCAACCTGAATTCCAGAAACTCATTGATGCCGGCTATCGAGTTGCCGTGCTGTTGTTTCCGAGTGCACGACTGCATCCTGACGCATCGAGAAAAGCCGCGAGCATTTGGTGTGCAGAGGATCAACTATCGGCCCTCGAGTCGGCCTTCCGTCGAGACGAGGTGGCCGATCCAGATGCTTCTTGCCCTGCTCCGCCTCTCAAAGAGGTGCGTGAGCTCGCACACGCATTTGGGATCACGGGGACGCCGTCTTTGGTCTTACCGGATGGAGAAGTGATCAAAGGGTTTCAGCGAGCCGAAGGCATTTTGACGTGGTTGCAACGCACAACGAGACTAAAGGGTCAGCCACGCTCGTTGCAGGTTAGGGATGAAGGGAGGAACATGCGTTGAGATACGAACAGCCGAATAGAGGACGACTGCTTCTATACATGATGGTGATTAGTGTGGGGCTATCTACATCAGGATGCCTGTCATATTCCTCAGAGTATGGATGCAAGGGGTACCCGGATGGGGTCAACTGTCAATCCGTCTCAAGTGTCTATGACATGGATCATGAGGGCGCAGTGACCGCCCCCCGCGGAAGCAACGGGGGAGCATCTGGGTCTCGCGGTCAGCTTCATCTCTCGAGCGAAGGTCCAACCCTCGGCCGGCCGGTGGTGACTCCACCTGAAGTGCTACGAGTCTGGATTACCCCCTGGCGCGATGGTGACAATCGTCTGCATGAAGGGTCTTATGTGTATGTGTTTGTGAAGGAAGCGGATTTTGCCTATGGGGTGCCTATTCTCTCGGAAGGTCGAAAAAAGAAAGGGCGGGTCATTACCCCGTTGCGAGGGATCACTGAAGAATCAGGGCAACCGCGCGAAGAGCTCTCACCACCATCACCTTCTTCTCGACAAGACACACCGTCCTTCTCGTCTCCCATTCCAAACGGCACCTCTTCTCTCCTTCCGGATCTCCAGAAAAAGGCATTCGAGCAGGGTGGTCTGAATAACATGGATAAAGCTGCCATCTTTGATCACGTCCTCAAACAGCAAGGGCGATGAGTTCTACTCATTGAAAGGAAGTCACGTATGCCGATTCCCGTGTTTACCGCACAGCGTACGATAAAACGTTATCCTCTTTCTGAGTGGCTGCCGTATCGGGCGTATGATCGTGAACACGAGTTTTTTCTGTTAAGTGATGGTCGGGTGGGCTGTTTGTGGGTCAGTGCCCCGGTTCTTGGGTTATCAGAAGATATGGTGCAGAAGCTGGTGAATCTCACGGAGTTGTCGCTGCCGCCACAGACCACACTGCAAGTGTCCTTTCACGCGAACGATATTATTGAGCCGATCCTGGATCAGTATGTCAATCTGCGGCGTCAACACGGCAAGGATTCTCCCTTTTATGCGCTGGCTCAACGGACGCGAGACTTTTATCTTCAAGCGAGAGAAACCTATCTGGTCGAAGATTCGCATGTGCGACCGCGGAATTGTCATGTGTATATCGCCGTCACGATGCCGCTTGCAGATGAACATGCTGGTGGCATCACGCTCGAAGAAATTCTGGAAAAGATGATTGGGATTGAACGATCATTGGAGTCCGTGGGGTTGGGAGTCAAACGGGTGGATGCGGATGGGCTTCTTCGACTCTTGCATTTGGTGTTGAATCCAGGCCACACCTGGAATGATCGCCCTGTGAAGTACGACCCTTCATCGTACATTAATGAACAGGCCGTGCGATTGGATACGGTGTGTCAGCCGGAAAAGAATCATATTCTCTTAGACGACTGGGTGGTGAAGTCCCTGTCGGTGCAACAGTTTCCTGAAACATGGTCAGGCAGTCGGAATCATGAACTCATTGGGAGTCTCACCAAGATCATGGATCAAGTCACCTGCCCCTTCTGGATCACATTGAATCTCGTCTTTCTGGATCCCGTGAAAACGCACAATCGATTGATGCAAAAACATGTGATGCTGACGCGTCAAGCGTCCAATCGGCTGATGGGCTTGATCCCGATGCTGGCCAAAAAGAAAAACAATTTTGACTTGATGGCCGATCTGCTTTCGAACGGCCGACAGCCCATCGGTGTATATTATCACCTCTTGCTCTATGCCCCATCGTTAGAGGAGTGCGAGCGACATAGCCATCATGTGCAATCGTTGTATCGGACGTTTGAATGGCTGTTGCAGGAAGATCATTTCGTCGGACTCCATCTTTTATTGCACTCGATGCCCATGGCCTTACCGGCCGAGCCCAAGTATCTGCGGGAAAAATTGCGACGACTCAAGACGACGCATACGGAGGCCGCGGGACATTTGGTTCCTGTCGTTGGGGATTGGAAAGGCTGGGGGCAACCCGTGGTGCTCTTTACATCCAGGACTGGCCAAGTGATGACACTGGATCTCTTCGCGAATCCCAGTGGAAATTTTTCCATGGCGGTCGTGGGAAAGCCGGGAGCCGGTAAATCGTTTTTCTTGAACACGGTCCTCACGAGTTATCTCGGCATTGGGGCGCGGGCGTGGGTCATTGATGCGGGGCGGAGTTACGAGAAACTCTGCGAGCATCTGGGTGGGCAGTACATTGATTTTAAGAAAGAGCACAAAACCCTAGGGCTCAATCCGTTTCAAGCGATTTCCGCAGATCCAGATATGGAAGAAAAGGGGTTGCTCGAAGGTGTATTCATGCAAATGATCGCGCCTCAAGGGGGGCTCTCGGATTTGCAGCGTTCGTGGTTACAAGAAGCGCTCGATCGGGTGTTGACTGAGGAGGGTTCTGACGGAACACCGACATCAGTGGCGAAGATCTTACTCGACTCTGAGGATACCCGTGAGAAAGATTTGGGCAAGATGTTGTATCCGTTTACCAAAGAGGGCGTCTATGGCGAGATGTGTAATGGCAAGCATACCGTCAAGTTTGACAATCCTTTTGTGGTGATGGAACTGGATGGCTTCGACAATGCGCTTCCGCTTCGCTCCGTCATCCTGACGCAATTGATTTTGAAAATCCAATCCGCCGCATTCTCTGAGGAAGAAGTGAGTCGTCGGAAGATTCTGGCGATGGATGAAAGTTGGGATTTGCTCGGTCAAGGAGGCAATGTCGCGGATTTTTATTACAAGAGTGTACGGCGGTTGCGAAAACGCTCTGGTGCGGTTATCACCGTGACGCAGGGCTTAAACGATTACTACGACTACATGGGTACGACGGGGCCCGCGATTTTAGAAAACTCGGATTTTCTGATGTTGTTGGAACAAAAACCGGAAAGCCTGGCGAGTCTACGAAAACACGGGCGACTGGTGCTATCAGACTATGAACATAAACTCCTCGGGTCAGTGCATCGCTCTGGCTTTGACTATTCAGAAGCCTATCTAATTACCCCTGTGGGGCGTGGCGTTGTTCGGGTCGTGGAAGATCCTGTGAAGCGGTATATGCACACCACGCATGCGGATGAGTTGGCACGGATTGCCGGGTGGAAAGCGAAAGGGTTGACGACCTTGCAAGCCTGTGAGCGATGCGTGGAGGAAGATCGTAGGCAACGAGCCCAGCGACAGAGAGGGACACGTGTGGCGTAAGAGTCGTGCTCGATGGTGGATCGCCTCGTGCGTCGTCGCGAGCATCCTGATTCTTGCTCTGCAGGCCATTCAGCCATGGATTCAAGTGCTCATTCGTGATGATGAGAGTTGGCCGCACCATCGCTTCTTTCTTCTCCGCAAAGGGATTTCCCCTGAGCGTGGCTCTCTTGTGGCATTCACGATGACTGACACTTATGCGGATCGTGTGAAACCTGGAGGGATGCCACGACCGTACGCCCGCGTCGGACTGTTATGGCTGAAGCGCGTCGTAGGGATGCCTGGGGATCGAGTCGATGTGGTTGAAGATGTCGTACGAGTAAATGGGGAGGAAGTGGCGAAAGGCCTCAAGCGAGATCGATTGGGACAAGATATTGAGGTGGTGTCCCTTGAGTCGCCCATTCCGAATGATGCTGTGTTCGTGGCGTTACCCTATCCGCGATCCTTTGATAGTCGATACTTCGGGTATGTCAATATGAAAGACATTATCGGGGAGGTTTATCCACTATGGTAACGAATTTGAGAATGTGCGTGCTGGCAATAGTCGCGATTAGCCTATGGAGTAGCCTCGTGGCGTCAGCGAAGGATCAGCGGCCCACGCCAAGAGAATTGGCCGAGCAGATTACACGCGAAGCCGAACAAGCAGTTAAACCCTTGTTTGATCAACAGACGCCCAAAGAAGAGCGGCGTGACGGCCTGTACCTCTTGCTGTCGTTTGCTCTCCCAGAATCCACTCTTCGAGAATATTTTGGTCAAGCTCGTGCGGGCACTGCGCGTGTGGTCTTTCGAGGTATCGCAGAGAAGTCTATTCCCGAGATGATGAAACGCGTCAAGCGGGTCATGGGGGTAAACGAAGAAGCACCGGAAGAAACCGATCCTCGATGGGCACCGGGCGTCATCTTGGATCCGATCATCTTTCGACAAGTCAAAGCTTCTGAGATTCCAGTTCTCGTTGTTCGCCAAGGCGAACATTACATCGCCGTGACGGGCATTGCATCGCTTCAAGATGGCTTAAACCATGTCGTGCGCCATGACCGGCGATTCCGTCCGCTGCAAGAGTGGTATGACCAACAACGAAAAAGTTGGCATCGAGGAGATGCCAAACCAGAACCACCGCCATCGGTACCCGTCTTATCCAGTTCGGTGACACTCTCTGCCGGAAGTCCGATGGTGAAGATCCTAGAGCCCGATCTGCTTGAGGTGATTCAAGCACGCATCAAGTCCGCGGATTGGGAGCGGATTGGCGAAAAAGCGAAGCAAAAGATTGAGGCGCGTGTCAGGAAGGGCCCAAATATCTCGCTGCCGGTCGCGAAAGAGGATCGTGTGCGATATACCGATCCGACTGTGGAGTTTCCCACCGACGTCACGGAACCGCAAAGCGGGCTCGTCTTGGCGACAGCAGGAACACGTATCAATCCACTGGCGCATGTCCAGTTGAATGAAACCTATGTCATTCTCGATGCGACCGACCGCAAGCAAGTTGAAGCCGTGGATCACACGGTTTCTGGATCTCTCCAGCACAAACTGATGGTCATGGTGACATCCGGCGATGCGTTTGCGCTCGTCAGGCGCTGGCAACGGCCTGTCTATTGGGTCAATCCCACCATCATTGAACGCTTTGGTGTGACAGCTGTCCCGATCATCGTGACACAAGAAGGTCAACGCTTTCGTGTCGAGGAAATAAAGGTGAACTAATGCGTCGCCGAGTATTACCGGTCTGTCTGAAAGTGATCCTGATTGTGGTCTTGACGGTCGTCGGCACGCTTGCCATTGCCCCGCCCGCCGATGCCTTTTGTCCCAAAACCAATATCATCGGAGACATTCTCGCGCGGACATGTTGGGAATGCTTATTTCCCATTAGCCTTGCGGGGGTGACGCTGTTTTCGGGGACTGAAGATTTTACGACACCCGCCCTCGGCCCAGGACGTGCGTCCTTCTTTCCACCCTTTCTCTGTGGCTGTGTCTGTTTTTTTGGCGTCTGTATTCCAGGGCTTCCCTTAGGTCTATGGGAACCTAAGAATCTTGTTGAGGTGGTCCGTACACCATTTTGTGTTCCGTCTCTTGGTGGGATCACCTTTGGTCCAGAGGTGACGTTTTATCATCGAGGTCTCGCCACGACTCAACAGGATGACGATAGTACCCACCACAACTACGTCTTCTACCATACACACTTCTTTAATTTTCCCCTGTGGGCCCTGTTGGGTCTCGCGTTGGATATCGTGTGCTTGAACCCAGGCGGCATCCAGGATGAAATTGATGCCATCTACATGTCGGAATTCGATCCGACCTGGAAGAACGATCCCCTGACCCTCGTACTCTTTCCGGAAGTGTTGATCATCAACAATCCCGCGGCGACGGCGGCCTGTGCAGCGGATGCGATTGCCGCGTCCGCCGGGTTTCCGATTGACGCGATGTTTTGGTGTGCTGGGTCCTGGGGGATTAACTATCCACCAACTGGGAATGTCTCGGGCACGCATGGCGGGCAACTCAAACCAGCGGCTTTAGTGATGTCGAGACTGTTGCTGAGGCTCTCGCGCGTAGGCACCGAATTTTGGACATCGGCTCATGGTCCGTTGATCTGTGATGACGTCCCAATTTTTCAAATTGTGAAAAGTCAGTATAAGTTTCAGATGCTTTATCCGATTCCCAATTTTTCGCCGAAGTGTTGTTCGCCACTTGGACGCACTGTCTTTATGTGGGGGCTCGGGCACGTCGTGCCCGCGATCGGCGATGATTTTGTGTTCCTCTTATGGAAACTCCAACGATGCTGCCTCCTCTAATTTGCCGAACCGGTGTTCTCGTCTTTGTGATGGTCTGCATGGCACAGATGAGTTGGGCTGAGTCTTGGGTGCCCGCGTCAGCCCATCCGTCGTTTTTAGATGGTCGGAAAGAAGGATGGTTCTGGTATGAAGATCCTATTCGTAGGCCACTCATTCAACCGCAACCCATGCCAGAAATTCCGTTTGCTGTGAAAGTGCGGGAATGGCTACGTCACGTGCCGGTTTCCGAATTGGATCTTGATCATCTGCCCGCGCGCATCTTGAAACTCTTGATTGAAGAGAAAAAGCTTGTGTCTCTCGACGACCCCACCATTGAGTCAGTCCGAGAATACTTTCTCGTCCAAAAGGCGGCGTTTGCGCGAGCCCAACGATTTACGAATATGTGGCAGCTGGCGCTCTATACTGAACCGGAGCTGGACTACCATACCGAGCATCCCGTGTCGGCGCTCGGCCATACGCTGACCTCGCAGGCCGAACGACAGACGGATGATCAACTCCTGAGTCACGTGAATCAGCAGGCAGGGTTGTACTTCTTCTTTACGTCAACTTGTCCCTACTGCCAGGCGCAAGCGAAAGCGCTCAAACTCTTTGCGGACACGTATGGCTGGAAAGTGTTTCCAGTCACTCAGGATGGGGCTGGGTTGCCCGAATTCCCGCAGCCAAAACTGGACAATGGGATGGGGGAGCGCGTCGGGGTTCGACGAGTCCCGACCATTTTATTGGCCATCCCCACGGAGCGATTTGTCGTGCCCGTTGGCGCAGGACTGATGCCGGTGGAAGATTTGCGAACACGGGTCTTAGCAGTCCTGAAAAATCGCATGGATATCAGAGAGCATAAACGACCTTCGTAGAATATAGAGTGATGATGACTATGCGCACTCGACGACATTTTTTGCTCATTGTCCTTCTGGCTGTCCTAACCGGAGTGTCCTCGTCTGCTCACGCGGCATTAGATGATTCCCTCCAAGAACTCTTCGATAGCTGGGGCTTAAGCACAACCTCTGATCCTGGGGCGTATGAAAGTCAAAGCCGGGGGTATTTGAGTGGGGGCTCCGCCACCGTGCGTTTTTACAATCAGCCCTTTCGCGCCTTCTCCATCGCACCGCCGAGATTCAGTGCAGGGTGCAGTGGTATTGACTTGTACTTGGGGAGTTTCAGTTACGGCAAACTCGATCGGTATGTTGATTTACTACAGCAGCTAGGCACCGGAGCGGTGCTTGGCTTTGCGTTTCAGCTCGCCATTAAAGAACTCTGTGAGCCCTGCGCGGATGTGCTCAATAAACTGGAGTCCGCATCGCGTTTGATCAATTCCATGGGTCGACTGCAACCGTGTGAAGTGGGGAAAACGGTTGGCGCGGCGCTTGCCGGCGATGAGAACGCGCAGCATAAAGTCAGCGGGACGATTGAAAATGCCTGGCAACGGTTTAAAGAAGCGGGCGGAGAGATCAGTGATATTTGGGAAGACCGGGATTCAGCGAAAGAACAAACTCCGGAACAAGCGATTTCATCTATGGCCGATAGCGATGCGGATCCTCGGGGGAATCTTGTGTGGATGGTGCTATCTGAAGCGGGCGTGGATGCCGATACGGCTCGCATGGTGATGTCTGCACTGGGAACGATCATTGTCACGTCAGATGGGACTGTGGATGTGTGGATGCCTGTGATCTCGGTTGATGATCTCCTCTCAGTGGAGACAGGGATTCCCCTTCGCGTCTATGAGTGCGCGGACGGAACGGGCGGGACCCAATGTTTGGCGCTTAATCTTGTCACGGTCACTGATGTGGACGGATTCAATCGACGTGTCCTGGACTCGATGACCACAATCTTGGAGAAACTCCATGACGGGACGGCCTTAACCGCTGAAGATCAGGAGTTTGTTGGGCTCATTCCTTCGCCTGTGTATCGGATTCTGGCGGATACCACGCAACCGATCCAAGTGGGCCAGGCCGTGATAGCAAGGAACAGCGATATCTTCGCAGCAGACATGGCATTGCAATGGCTCAAATGGGCCCGCAATCAAGGGATGCAGCAAATCAACAAGGTCTATGAAATTCGCCGAAATTATGCTGGTGATGTGGCGTTGTGGAAAACCCAAGCCAATCGTGTGATTGAAGAAGCCCGTCAGGAACTCATCAAGCGCACGGAAGGGCAAGAAGCGGTGGGCGATATCGTTCGCGATATCTTGCTCACGGTGGGCAATCAAGTGCAGATCACGTTGCCAACGAAATAGGAACGCACATGTTTGCGACACTCTTCATCATCTATTGGGGTTTTTTAAGGCTCTTCCTTCTACTCACGGTTGTGTTTTGGGTTCTCTTCATCGTCATGTTTTTTGTTGAACATAACACTGTTCTCTCGATGCACTCTCAAGAGATACAGAGGATGTGGAATAAAGCACCACTGTATACAGCATATCTTCTGTTACTGGTGGCAGGTGGGCTGTTTCACTTCATAGGCTTCTTCATGGAGTTGATCAAAGATTCTTTTCAGTGGGTCACGGGTATGGATTCAAGAGTTGAAGGGCATCCTTCTCAATAGGGGAGCCAAAGGTTTTTGATGGAGGAGTCTCTACGAAATGCTTTGGACCATTTTTACATACGGTAACGGCGATGTCATCGCTTCCATTTTTGAAGGATTAAAACTGATCTTCGGAAGCGGGGCGTATGAGAGTCTGTTACATCTCGCGTTGTTGCTCTTAGCGTTCGGTTTGTTATTGACTACAGTCTTCCGCGGCCGCTTTCTGTGGCCGATCCTGATGGGTGGGATTGCGATTCTACTCATATCGGTGACGCTGACTGCAGATGTGTCTGTGGAAGAACAAGTGGATCCGCTCATCCCTGATGTCGTCGTCACCGATGTCCCCTTGATCATCGCGTTTCCCGCGTATGTCACCAGCGCCATCGGCTTTGAATTGACAGTGCTGATGGAAACGGTATTTCCCGTTCCTGGCACCTATGTCATGTCCACGTCGCCGTTTAACCGGGCATGGTTTGATTTCCAAAAAACCCTAGAAGTCTATCTACCGGATGGTGATCTCCGGCGCAACACGCAATCGTATTTAGTGTTCTGTGTGTTTCGCGCGATCGCCTTTGATCAGTTGAAACAGGGGGACTTACTCCGAGCGCCAGATCTCTTATCAGCCATTCAAGTCGATAATGCGGCCTTAACCGCCCCCCAATATGTCAATGGCAATCCCATCGGGGCGCTGCAGTGTCCAGAGTTCTACAGTACGATCATTCAACCAGGCTTTACCCTCACGCATGCCGATTACCAAGAAGCGATGCGCCGTCTGCGCGTGGCCTTTCAAGCCGATCCGGATCTGCCTGATCTCGAACTGGATTTTATTGATCCTGTGATCACTGAACTCGCGATTGGGAGCCAAAGTTCACGTGACCTGATCAATACGATGCTCATTCGGGAAGTCTGGCGTGAAGCGGAGCGACAGGATCGCCAACGCTTTGGCGATGTGGCAGGGACGCTCGTGATGACACAGCAAGCGTTACTTCAGGATTTAAAATACCAAGCCTACACACGCTCGTATATCGCGCAGAAACTCGTCCCGCTCATGCGGACGGTAGGTGAGGGTATTGTGTACTTACTCGCCCCTTTTCTGCTGGTGCTTGCGTTTCAACCAGGGATGGGCCGTTGGATGGGCTTGTATCTGCGCACGTTTGGTTGGGTGGCCCTCTGGGGCCCCATCTTTGTGGTGATGAATTTTCTCATGTTTGCGGAGGGGAGCCGAAGACTCACACCATTGACGGGAACAATCGATGGGGTGGCTATGGCCAACTTTGACAGCATCCGAGAATTTACCACCTTGTTGAACACCGTAGCCTCAGACCTGACGCTCGCTGTGCCTTTGTTAGCCTGGGGATTAGTCTGGGGTGGTTCTCACTTAATCGGAGGACTCATGGGCGGATTGGCACGTACGGCGGGACACGGCGACGCGGTCGCAGGGCAGTTTGCGCGTGGACGTGGGAGTGTGCGGCAAGAGGGGTTGGGTTCGGTCACGCAGCAAGCGACCGTGGATGGTGAGGAATTTGGCGTGATCACCGGGTCGGC
>BQIU01000100.1 GCA_021603905.1 Nitrospirales bacterium | reverse complement strand
CTTAGGAAGCAAAGCTGGGTTGGCACATGCTAGAGAAACTGCAAGTAGGGTGGCACCCATTGTGCCAAATACAATTCCAATCGCTTTCATAAGTCCGCTCCTTTGTTATGGACAACAGGTTAACAACGGAAAAAACTTTATAGAGAGTACCTTCATCTACGTTATAAGGAAAGCTATCATATTCCTAATTCAACGGCGCTGTCAAGGCAAGAAACAACCATTAGGCTGTCCGCCCGCTTGGCACTCGTCTCGGCCCCCTTCTTCTCCCTCGATTGTAAGGAACTCGCGGACGTAAAGCGGGCATTTGCAGAGTCACCGTCGTTCCCTGATCCGGTCCACTTGTAATGTGAATTTGTCCTTGATGTTCCTCAACAATTTTTTTGACCATGGCTAATCCCAATCCGGTTCCAGACCGTTTTGTCGTAAAATACGGTTCAAATACTTTATCGGCATGTTCAGGTGGGATAGGAATACCATCGTTTTCAATCGTAATGCCAATATGATTTCGTGGTTCTTTCAGTGAGGCGACTGATACACGCAAATGACCACCGGGTGACATGGCTTCTAGAGAATTCTTGAAAATGCTGAGAAATGCATGCCGCATTTTGGCCTCATCCCATCGCACTTGAGCTAGCCGTGAAGGGTACTCTTTACTAACTTCAATACGATTGATGCGAAGATCGGTAGAAATCAGTGAAAACGCATGGTCCAAGAGGTCGGGAACCCGACACAGCCGCCGATCAAGTTGGAGAGGTTTAGCAAAATCCAAAATTTCATGGAGAATGGATTCGATACGAATTAAATCCCGCATGGCCGTTTCGATTCGAGTCTGCGAGTCAAAATCCAACGTGGCTTCGACGGTAATCTCCTCGAGTTGCGCACGAATAAATCCCATAGGTTCTCGAATTTCCGTCGCGAGAAACGAACTGACTTCATCGAGCGCGACTCGCCGTTCCTCACGACGTATTGCCGGCTCTGATATTTCCGATCGATGTTGGTCAACCGGTTTTCCACTTGCAGATTTTTGCTCTGAAAGAATCCCCAGTTGTGCTGAAGGATCTTCAAATAATTCCACCAACTTTGTCGTAAGGGGCTCCATTTGTCCCAGTTGAAACTCATCCGGTTCATACTGCGAGGGAGATTTTGAAGCCAACGTCACCGTGCCGGCCACTCGCCCTCTCACAAAGAACGGAACAACGACCGTCGAAGCAAATCGATCCTTGTACAATTGTTTGTAATCCTGGAAACGGCCTTGCGTCGAAGCTAAATTGTGATCACAGCGAGGCTTTCGATGTCGGACGGTCCATCCTGAGGCCGACTCATCCAAGAGCAATCGCTGCCCTGGAGCAAGGTCCCGCTTCACATTTCCGACACCGCCAAGCACCTCTAATGTTGCGGCAATCGGATCATAAATGGTTACCCAGGCTCGCTCGAACGGAGGGGAGTCGCCTATCTCACTGAGTAGCGTCGTCACTCGTTCTTGAATAGTGGAGTTTGAGTACGACCGAGGCTGGTGAGCCTGAGTGCCGTCTCCATCAGTGGCCATGGGTTCCTGGGCAACCAATGGACGTCCGAGAATCAATGAAGTACTAAAGAGTCCAGCCTTGACCAGCTCCTCTGTCATATAGGCTCTCGCACGTTCCACTGCTGACTTGTCGCGCTTTAAAAGCGTCGTGCTTTCTTTTCGACCTAACACAATCGTCCCGTAAATACGCCCTCCATGCTTTAACGGCACACCTAATAAGACTTTACTCCCTGGGGTGATCATTCGAAGTCGAAGCGCCTTATTGAGGTCTGCCTCTGAGAGTTGTCCTTTTGATCCCACTTTTCCCCATTCGCCAGGAGACAGCGTCCTGAGGATTGCACGAATCTCGCGCGAGGTGAACCCGCGTGAGACTTGAGGAAGGAATGGGCCTCCCTCGTTTTCGATAATCGCGACCAGCACGGCTTCCATTCCAAGTTCATTGACCGCCGACGTGAGAATTTTCTGCAACGTACTTTGCTTGGTAGGCAATGATGTTTCAACGGAACTGGGCATAGAATCTCTCTCCTTTATCGGCGTACGTGCTCTTTGTAACTTTTTAACGATGGCCGTTAATTGTCAAACAGATTGTAGGACCTATCACTGACGCCTCTGTGAGTGAAATCGTAAAACGTCATGATCAGGCGCTAATTAATATGGCGTATTTTTCGCCTTGGACTTGTCATCGCGACTTCAACATGACCACGCTCTGAAATCCAGATATTTAATATGGCACTCACAAGGCTGATCAAAATGGCTCCCCCAATAGCTGGCCAAAACCCGTCAACCGAAAACCCTTTGACAAAAAACGAGACAACATGCAACAGGAAGGCGTTAATCATCACCATAAAGAGCCCCAAACTCAGCAAGATAATCGGGGCCGTGAGGATATACAGTAATGGTCTGACTAATGCATTCAAAAATGACAGAACGACTGCGGCGACAATGCCGGCCAACAGACTACGCATTTCTATCCCTGGAATAATATAACTGGCAAGAAGAACAGCTACGGCGGTGATCCCGCACCGAATCAAAAACCCACGCATCGTTTGTTCAATTGAATCCTCTAGTGAGTAAAAATATTCTGTCTGCCCAGTCCGGGCACACAACTTAAAGAATGTTCATCATAACGGGGCTTCCGCACAGGCTCAAGCTATTTCCTATCTCAAAGGCCCTGGTCACAGCGAATTTTGGTGTTACATGGAAGGGGGTTGCAGTATGAACCTTTAGCGATCTGTTGCAATAGGCATTGGGGCCTGACCAAAGATTCTAAATGTGATCAGCAATGAAATCGGCAGATAGATCAAACAGCCAACTAACCCGATCAAGGTCTCGCCTATCAAAAAAGTGACGAGTAGGTTAAACAATAACACCAAATAGTAGAGTCCGACTCCTAAAAGGAGATTTCCTCCCACCTGTTGTTGCGGAAGCGAAATATCGAACCAATGATGGCGGTCTGCCACACAATACAGTCCAATAGATAAGAATCCGACCGTCGCCCACCCCAAGAAATTCTCAAGTGGAACCCCAAAGTACACGCCGGGATGTGTGTAACCATAAATAAGCCCCAAGAACCAACGGTCCCCGCGAAGAGCAACGGGATCAATCACAATATCAATAAACATCATAAAGAGCGTGGTCAACACGACCACCGGCCAGGATGTTCGATCCTGCACATTGAAATCCCACTCGGACACCACACCCGCATGACGTACAGATAACACAAACGTCAGGGCCAAACAGTAACTTGCATACAGGAGGAAGGTGAAAGAGAGGGAATCCATAAATGGGATATTCGAGAGGTACAATTCCTGTCCAATCGTTGATCCCGTGTAATAGTAGTCCCCAAAGGGGAATCCGTTGCGGGTGGAAGAAAACTCACATAGAAAGGCAATCATCCATGTGAGACCAAACATCCACGACGTTCGCCTCCAGCCTAAGAGTCGAATCGCGGAAAACAACGACATGCCCAGAAACAGAAAGACGTACGGACGAAGGAGCACGGTCTGTATCAGTAGTGAGAAAAATTCCATAGCACAACCGGCAAACAGGATGAGGGATTGGAAAGAACACGGTATCTAGGCATAGCCATTCGTTCGAAACCATTGCACGGCATGTTCCAACGAGCGTTCAATCGGCGTTTGCGGAATATCAAGTTCACGAAGGGCCTTCGAACAGTCGTAATGCATATGATACTTCGCCATACGCACGCCTTCTAACGGAATTCGTGGTGTTTGATGTGTCACATAATCAGCCAGCCACTTATTCATATGCGCCAAAGGCAGCACCGCACGCCAAGGAAGTTTGATGCGTGGCGCTTTGACACCAGTTAGCTGACTCAATATGTCACAAATTTCTCGAAGCGTGAGATTACGGTGCCCAAGGATATAACGTTCACCCACGCGACCACGTTCCATGGCTCGAATATGTCCAATAGCCACATCATTCACATCAATAAGGTTCATTCCAGTTTCGATGTACGCCAACATGCGACCAAGCATAAAATCCACAATGATCTGACCGGTAGGAGTCGGCTTCACGTCTCGTTCTCCGACAGGAGCGGAGGGATTCACAATCACAACGGGAAGTCCTGCTCTAGCCAATTTCAACACTTCTTGCTCAGCTAAATACTTCGAACGCTTGTAATCTCCAGCCATTTGCGAGAGCGCAACCGGGGTATCCTCCGTTCCCATCCCGCCTCCATGAGGAAGACCAATCGCCCCAATCGTACTGGTATAAACAATTCGCTCGACACCCACATCCCCTGCGGCTTGTAGCAAATGCTTCGTCCCATCAACATTCACACGATAAAAGATCTCGGGATTCTTTGCCCATAGCGCATAATGAGCTGCGACATGGTACAGATGCTGACAACCATCGAGTGCCCGACGAAGCGATGAGACATCTTGCAAATCCCCGACAACAGACTCAACCTTCAGGCCTTCCAAGTTTTTAAGATTGCTCTCATGACGGACCAAAACCCGAACGTCCGTCCCAGCTGCCAGAAGCGCACGAGCCACAGCTGCACCAATAAATCCCGTTGCTCCGGTCACGAGGGCTTTCACAAAGACATCCTTTGGATAAAAGGATCATGCATCAACAGTCGCGTTTCTTTCATAAGAGTCGGGGGTGGCAGGATCGTTACGAAGCGTCATGTCGAATGGATCAGAATGCCGAAGCGGTAAATCTCGATCGATAGGCCATGGCCGTGTACCAACACGAAACTAACAAGTATCTTTGTTGGGATGACTCCTGGATATTGTTTTTATTCGAGATACGATAGACGTGCAACGAGATACGCGGTTTTTCTAATTTCGTCGATGAACCACATAGTTCGCCAACGATCGAAGAGGGTCGGCTCGATCATCAAAATCATCCAATCGTCGTAACGCACGACTGATACAGTCCTCAGCAAGGTCCCGTGCCCCATCGATTCCATAAAACGAGGGGTAGGTTTTTTTCCCGCGCTTGGCATCAGTCCCTGCATCCTTCCCAAGCTCCTCCCGTGTTCCAGTCATGTTTAACACATCGTCCGCAATTTGAAAGGCCAGACCAATATCTTCGGCATACCCCGTCAAATTCTCTAACTGAACCTGTGTCGCCCCACCCAACAGACTGCCAATTCGAACCGCGGCCCGAATGAGCTTCCCGGTTTTGTAATTATGTATCGTTTGCAAAGTGATCAGGTCGATATCCTGATTTTCTGCCTGAATATCCATAACCTGCCCACCCACCATGCCATCATGCCCCGCGCCAACCGCAAGCTCATACATGACGTTGACTTGTCTGTCAGCCGGAATTCCAGACTCCGTAGCAGGCTGGCTACACAATTCAAACGCCATCGTCAGTAACGCATCGCCTGCCAAAATGGCCAGACCATCTCCGTAGACTTTGTGATTGGTCGGACGCCCTCTCCGATAATCATCATTGTCCATGGCCGGAAGATCATCGTGCACAAGCGAATAGGTATGAATAAGTTCAAGTGCCGCTGCATAGGGCATAATGAGCTGGCCCTGACACCCAACAGCTTCTGCGGCGGCAAGTGTGAGGATGGGCCGGATACGCTTCCCTCCACCCAGGAGACTGTATTGCATAGACTCATAGAGCGTTTTCGCCAGAGGATTTCCAGGAGGGACAACCTGAGTTAAAAATGTATCAATCTTTTCTTGTTGCTGCTTGAGATAATCTTGAATATCCACAGAAATCCTAATATAAATTTCGAGTGTGTTGTATCTTAACCATTTATCACGGAGGATATACGGTCCTTAATGATACTTAAAGAAGTCATCCTAACAGATCGCCGTCCCTATCCTGACTTCTGAATATTCCTTAACGGCTCAACTCGACAGACTCCGCTCTCTTCCACAGTCATTACTTGGACGACGGACATCCAGACGTCTTATTAAAGAGAAAACACGAATAATTAATGGATTTCGGGAGGCGTCAAGCAGACACCGAGCGTATCAAAGAGGTTTTTCGGTGTCAAACTGAGCAAACAAAGATAGATGGCAATTCCGCTGCTCGGGGTTTTTAGGCGTTAGTGTAAGCTTCACCGTATCGAAGGTAGTAAAATAACAGCACTTTTAACTAAAACACCATTTTAATATTGAATGACAATACAACTTCTCTAATCAAGTTTGAGGTCAAACACAATCCCCAGTGCGGCTTTTATTGATTCCCAATAGCGTTTTTCCAATGCGCCTTGTTTGTTCGTGATCCGCGTGACATCGACGACCCGAAGTTGTTTTACATTGACATGACGCTCTTTATCCAGCCCGTTGCTTTTGGTGGCTTTCAGATTGACGACAAACGGCCAGTCCTTATGCCCCGGCAGGATGGGCGCAACAATTATTGTGCGGGAGCCTTGATTCACGACATCATCTTGCAGAATTAAGCAGGGCCGTTTTTTCTTGGTTTCAGCTCCGCGCGTGGGATCGAGATCAACCCACCGAATTTCAAATTGCCGGTAGGCCGACCCGCTCACGGTTCCAGCCCGTCAGCAAGCGTCTCATCCCATTCAGAGAGTTCTTTCTGATAAACGGTATCTTCGGCTTCTTCCTGATTGGCTTGCAAGATTGCTTTCTTGAGTGAACGCTTCTTTTCCTGCAATAACAGGTGATTCACATAGGCACTCTTATTGTCGCCCCCAGCTTGCTTTAAATAGGACAAAGCCTCATCTTCTAAAGTAAACGTAGCTCGATGAGTCATGGTTCATACTCCTTTATCATATGATTTTATCATATTATATCGTATGACAAAAGAGATTTCTTTAGGCATTAAAACTGATTTAAAAGGGTGCGCGACTCTTTTTTAGGATTTTTGAAAAGCGTTGCATTTGAATCTGAGATTAATTGTTCGGAAACTCTTTGAGGAATTCGAGAATGATGTGGTTGGAATTTAATTATGGGAAATTCCATATAAATGAATAAGGTGTTCAGATATTTTCCGTCCTGCTAATCCCTTTTGATACAATTCGTTATTTTCTAAATCACCACGACGGCGACCGACGCTGTGGAGAAGTGGGCACGCGAGGCCGAGTGACACACGTCTCCCATGAGCGCGACCAAGATGGATCTTTTTTTAGGGCAGGTAGCAGGGAGTAGAGATTGCCGACGTTAACTCTGCGGAAAGCATCTCCGTATGATCAGAATAAACAGAGCGATGTGGTCTTTCATTTTCTCAAGACTTGGTATGGCAATTCTGGCAAAATTCTTCCCCACCTTTTTTTAATAATGTCACTGTGAGGAAACCATGGGTGTTCTCGGACATGTCATTCGTGAACTGTGGCGTCCGCTGTGGGCTGCAAGCATGCGAACGGCAAGATCCCTGCATCGCGGTGTGAAGGCTATTGAACCGTGGGGAATTGGCCTCGCCGTTCTGGGGTTTGGACTCTCTGCGCTTGCGCTCGTCATTGATCTCGAAGATCGGCAAGCCGAACGCACGTTCCGCGCCTGGGAAGTGGTGTTGAGCAGTCAAAATAATCCTAATGGTGGGAACAGTATGAAGTTGGCACTCGAATACCTGAATCGTGAATATACCCCACCGCGATGGCTGTGTGGAGAATGGATTGGCGTCATGTCCACAAAGCTTACGGGCAATAGGTCCCGCACCTGTTTCATTCCGAAGAAAGATCGAGCTTCTTTCAAAGAGGCCAGTTTCCCGAATGTTCACCTGATGGGAGCGAACCTGCCGAATGCGGACCTGAAGGGAACGGATCTGACGGGAGCGGACCTGACGCACGCGAACCTGATGGGCGCGAACCTGAAGAACGCGGACCTGACGCACGCCAACCTCTCGAATGCGAAGCTGGGGGACGCGGACCTGCGGGGCGCAGACCTGCCGAACGCGAAGCTGTGGTACGCGAAGCTGGTGAACGCGAAGCTGATGAACGCGAAGCTGGCGAACGCGGACCTGGCACACGCGGACCTCTCGAACGTGTACCTGTGGAACGCGGACCTGAAGAACGCAGACCTGACGAACGCGAACCTCTCGAATGCACACCTGGGGGACGCGGACCTGGAAGGCGCAAACCTGAAAAACGCGAATCTACGGAACGCGTACCTGCGGCACACGAACCTGGGGGATGCTAACCTGAATAACACGGACCTCTCGAACGCGAACCTGGGGAGCGCGTTCCTGCGGGACGCAAACCTCTCGAACGCGATCCTGACGAACGCGGACCTGTCGTTCGCGTACCTGACGAACGCGAACCTGAAGAGAGCGAACCTGACGAGAACGAACTTGACGAAAGCGAACTTAGCAGAGACAAGCATCACGCAAGCGGCACTTGATGTCGCCTGTGTAGAAACAATGTATCCTCCACGCAACCTTCCGAAGGAGCTTACGTGGCACATAAATCGTTGTCCGCCACCGATAGAATAAGGTTTGTAAGCACAAGACCGGCAGACAATTGAGGGGATGGCAAAAGTGCGGCAGCTTCTGGCGGCGTGCCTGAACGGGGCATCAAAGGCGCGACGGCTGAATGGCCGTCTCCTTACCCTCAATTCACCTTTGCCTCTTGCGCATCCCGCCGTAAACGACAGAAGCCAAAATGACAGAAACACAGACATAGCCCCCGACCAGAAGGCCGAGGGCTTTGAAGGCATGCCGATTAGGTGTCCAGAATCTATCGGCGAACTTTCCCGATTATGACTTCGATCTTGGAAAGATCATGGACACCGAAGGACATGGTGTCTTTGAGTTTCTTCTCACTATCTGTGTACATGCGTGAGAAGGTCACGTTGAAATATTGCTCAGACTCGCCTTGGTTGACCCAAATGGCGGCTTTCACATCTTGTTCGCGAATGGTGTGAACAGGTTTTGGTTTGGCTGTGGTGTCCATGTGAACCTCCTGATTATTTGTATGCTGAAATCCTCTTTCACAACTGACTGAAGAGGGATTCACCACTGAACAGGAGGGGAAAGCGGGATATTAAGGGGACATTCTCCTTTTTCGGCCGTATGCTCAATTTTGGTATTATCTAGTCATCTCACATTTTACAGATAGCACCATATGTTGATTTAACCCATCCGCCTTCAAAGCTATCGGGTTCCTGGAATATCAGTTTCCATGCCGTGTAGCTCTATTAAGCTGAGCCCGTAATTTTCGGTTCCAAAAAAATCTGTAAGAAATACTGAAGGCAGTTCCTTTTTTCCATGCTCTTTTTCACGAATGGCCATTTTGGGGGCCGAAAAGAGACTTTCTGACAAAAGTAATGCCAATTGTCATTTCCCTTGATGAGCCTTAGGCTCGATGTAATAAAATTCTTACCAAACGCATGAATCGGAAGTATTCTTGGACACGGCTCTTTTTTCGACCAAAACAGATGCGTCCTTGCCTTCATACCCCGGCTAAATCACCGCCTAACGCGGTTCCCTTTTCCTCCACCTGATCTTCCTATTCATGACCTTTCTACCGTGTGAGGCAACGTGGGTAAATTCATGTTCTCGAAGTTCTCAGACATCTATATCTAGTGGACCTATCTATTAAGTCCCACCTTATCCTGTACCTGGAATCATTCTGCAGTTTTGCTACACTCTATGGCTTTCCTACCAAATTGGTGTTGTGTGGAACTGGCTGGCAACAAACGGCAACTCCTTTCAGAACAACACGATGAGCGCGCCAAGCGACTTGCCGAACTCGATCAGCTCAACGCGGACTATTCAAAAGACTTCGAAGACATTCGCCGACGGGTGCGAGAAAAGAAGTTCATCCAGGAAATTTCTCGTGAGGACCGCTACCCTCAAGATAAAGACATCTGGGAATACCTGAATAACATCGTGGAGGATATTCATTTGTATACCTGGCGCAAGTGCGCGACGGGGATCTGTACAAGGAAGTATCAACGAAAACGGCAGATATTGGAAGAAGAACTGCGAGATCTGGATGCCCACCACCGAAAAGAACGCATCAGGCTTCGCTATGGACATCCATCGAATGCTGATGATGAAAACTCTTCGAATTTTAAGACACCAGCCCCTCGTTTTTTCATGTCGTAAATTTCATACTGTAGGAGTTTCATTCCCAATCAAACATGTTCTGTCATGGCATCCTCAAACCGAAACGGCGGCATGAGGAACTCAACAATAACCTCGGCTCAACGGTATCGACGCTCGATGACAATGGCAGAGGGATTTACGAGCGCTGATAGGTCGCGATAATCGTGGTATCGGTAACAGAACCCTCAAAATGGCGTTGCCTGACCCGAAGATATTCTTCATTGGAAAAGAATGCCTTCTTCGCATCTTCATTTGAAAAGTAAATCGTAAACACTCTATTTATGGGAGCTTGTGTCTCAGACCTCAGAACTTCAGATACTTTAAAATCGTAACCAAATCCGCCGCTATGATGTTTCAGAATCGGCATCATCTCGTCTCGATATAATTGATAGACTTGGTCGTCTATGACATTCAGGCCAACAAGCATTTCTACAGCCATTTTTTTACCTTTTCGTCATCTTTGGCACGCAACAGGATATACTGACTCACCGCTTTCATTCCCCCTGCTTACTCACTCACTTAGTTACGGTTCCAATAAAAATGATTGAGGCGGGGAGTTGTGTTGTGGGGTCTAAGGGTTCCAATGGTTCACTGAGTGCAAGATGATTTTTCGCAAACAAGGCCTTCCATGTTTCGAGCGTTCTGAAATACCAGGGTGCAGGGTCACAAAATTCTCTACTGAACCCAGCCCATGATCCCTTTCTCCATCATCTTCATACGTTTCTTTTCCACATCCAGCAATAGGATGAAGGGTTTGAACAATCAGTGAACCATTTGCTTGCAGTAAAAATCGTGCCTGCTGAAAGATGTGATGAACCGACTCATAGCCTAGCAAAGAAAAATTACAGACCATCACATCGAATTTCTGTTTGAGAACCTCGTACGACAATTCCTCATAAGGTAACGTTCTAAATCTTCCTCCACCTTCCTGGGAAGCATACCCAATGAACTCCGGTACGCTATCAATGCCTAATGTTCGAATCCCTGAGGATTCCAGTTTTCTCGTCAACCATCCTTCACCACATCCGACATCAAGAACAGAGTGGGGGGCTTGCGTAACCACCGCTTCAACAATAGCTGCATTGGTCACCAGGACACGACTGGCTATTTCATTTTCACAAATTGCCGAGATCCAAGGCTGAACATTCTTTTTCCAGGAATCCACAATCTGTTGCTCTGAAAGTTTTTTCATCGCGCTAGGTTATGTGTGTGCATTCACTTTCTTTCCATTCTCCAAACATTGATAGCGTTCTCGACGAGAACCCCAGAAGACTCAGCCCGTAGGTTATCTCACATAAAAATAAAGGTCTCGTGGTCTATGCACTCAAAAAAATGACTAACAGATTCTCTCTATTGCCTTATGCGCCGTACTCGTTCTCTACGTGATTACCTTCATGGCCCGCGTCGCAATGGCCGTTGGAGCGTACTGATTCAGTTGTGTCGCTTCGTCAGACCAGTAATCTTCATACAGCCCCGTCAGAACAAACCCTACAGCAATCTGTCCTCCTATTTGGGATTCCAATGAATGACTAAACTCGGCGGCATACCCGCGCTCTTGCCATTGCCGCCTCGCGTCTCCGTGAAGACTATCTGGATCTGCGTACGGCAATCGATACTTCACAGTAAGGACTCCGCTTGCTTTAGCCTCTTCGTGATCAAACAAAAAGAAATTAGGATTCATAAATCCTGAGAGAAGAACTCCGCTTGATTTCAAAACGCGAAAACACTCTTGCCATACAGGCAGAATGTCTGGGACAAATACATTAGAAATGGGATGAAAAATTAAATCGAAGCTCTCAGAGGAAAACTCCGAAAGATCTGTCATTTCCCCACGGACACATTGAAGAGCAAGGCCTTCGCGATTTGCAACATCACGATCTTTCTTGAGTTGCTCTTCAGAAAGATCGAAGCTCACCACGTGAGCTCCCGCAGCAGCCAAGATGGGCACTTGCTGCCCACCACCAGATGCAAGACACAAGACATTCTTGCCAACCAATGTACCAAACCAAGATACCGGAACCGGACGTCTCGGCGTGAGAAGAACTCTCCAAGAACCATTCCGCGCTGCGCGTATCACTTCAGTCCCAACAGGAGTCGACCACTCGCTCCCCTCGGATGCACGATTCCAAACCTCACGGTTATGCTCAATGACGTTCATAATCGTCTACACCCCTTCACTACTAACCATGAGTTGTCAGCTTAATCAGAACGCACTTTTGACCACTCCGCCATCGACTCTCAGCGCCGCGCCCGTTGTCGCTGATGCGAGCGGACTCACCACATAGGCCACCAACGACGCCACTTCTTCTGGTGTTGCAAAACGTTTGATCAGTGAGGTCGGGCGTACGCGCTGAAAGAATTCTTCTTCGAATTCCTTGAACGTCTTCCCTTCTTGTTTGGCGAGATCTTCAACGAAGTCACTGACGCCTCGTGACTTGGTCGGTCCGGGCAGCACACTATTGACCGTGATACCTGTTCCAGCGACCGCTTCCGCAAGCCCACGCGAAATAGCCAACTGCGCGGTCTTAGTCATGCCGTAATGGATCATTTCAGCCGGAATTTGAACTCCACTTTCACTTGAGATAAAGACAATGCGACCCCAGTTGCGCCGTCTCATCGTCGGTAGATAGAGGCGACACAAACGCACGCCACTCAAGACATTCACATCAAAAAATCGTCGCCAGTCATCATCCGGAATATCTTCAAACGAGACAGGTTCAAAAATCCCAAGATTATTCACCAAAATCTCGACACCGGGATGCTGTTGCCCTAATTGTTCTGCTGCGGCTTCTGTCGAAAGATCGCCGGCAAACCCGATGAGTTCGCCTGACGCACCGGGAGCCAGTTTCTCAATCGCTTCATCAACAGACTTCTGCGAACGACCATTGACAATGACTCGCGCCCCTTCGGAAACGAGAGTCGCAGCAATCGCATATCCAATACCAGCTGTGCTGCCGGTCACGAGACATAATTTATTGTGTAACTGCAAGTCCATAGTTTCTCCTTCAGTTTTCGTTCTGTATGTTGCTCTTAATGAATTGTTTAATAGAAACAGGCTACCCAAATACCGTAATTGGAGTAGTCGATCTAAGAAAATGCCGTATTCGATTACATTTCTACTCTAACCGCAAAAACTCATCGGAGCGGTCAAGCATCTGATATAGCGCCTTCTTACACATGTCAAATATGTCAGCTAAATGTATGTGAATGCTTTTAGTCATCCGTATATCACACTAACTCAGTTTTTCTTTCAGCATTGTGATGTAGGAAGGGTTTTGCGTATAGAACTCGCGTAATGAGCAAGCCTTTCTTCCCAGTAGTCGTTCAACCGTATCGCTCACTTCGGAAACTTCCCCCTTACCTTTGGCCATATCCGCCGTTATCCAAGCTTCTAAATTCCATTCACTCAAACCATATTCTTTACGCCATGCGAGACCATTCTCATAACTTTCCTCTTGAAACGCAATCTGCATCCCGCTCAAGTCACTCAGCAGGTGGGTCAGTTCACTCAATTTTGGAGCCTCTGGGCCAGTCACGTCGAATGTTGTCGATTCCGACATCGGATTTACAAGAAGATGAGCGGCAACTTGGGCAATATCATCCCGACACACCCAAGCGACTCGACCGTCTCCTGAGGGATTGAGCATCATCGCCTTGGCATTCACGTCCTCATGAGCCGCTTCCATGTAAAAGTTGTTTCGCAAAGCCGTATAGGTCAGACCGGAATTCTTTAAAGGGCATCTCTAAAAACTACTGACAATTCTGTTGGGTTCTGGCATAAGGTTCTTCCAAGGAGGACTGCTCATGGACACACCGGGCCAACTTGGATTCTTTGATCTCACGCACCGCTACGACGCCCTGACTCAGAAAGG
>BQIU01000099.1 GCA_021603905.1 Nitrospirales bacterium | reverse complement strand
AACCAAATTAGCCATCAAGAGGCCTACCTTCCCTTTTTAGCCACCACGGGAAATCTCACACCTTTCATCGGGTTATTGGGAACGGTTCTTGGGATTATTAGTGCGTTTCGTGAAATTGGCGTACAAGGGTCCGCCAGCATCGCCTCCGTCGCTCCCGGTGTCGCAGAAGCCTTGATTGCAACGGCAGCCGGTCTATTTGCGGCGATTCCAGCCGTCATTGCATACAACTATTTCCTTGCTAAAATTAGAAAGACAGTTTTTCGTGTCGAAGCATTCGGCATTGAATTCCTGAATTCTGTTCAAGAACTCAATCAAGAAACCAAAGAACCAGCCGAGATAGTCCAATGACGTCCGAATCCAGAAATCGACGGTTTCTTTCAGAAATCAATGTCATTCCATTAGTGGATGTGGTGCTCGTCCTGCTTGTGATCTTCATGGTAACCGCGCCCATGCTGCATCGCGGGCTGGATATCACGCTTCCCACATCCTCATCCAATAATATCAAAGCCCAGGAACGGTTAGTGGTCACCATCAAACCAGACCAAACGCTCTTCTTGGGCAATGAGACTATTAGTCCGATCGAACTCGGAGTCAAGCTCCGTGAAGCGAAGGCAGCAAATCCCCTAGTGTCCGTGTATCTTCGAGCTGATCAAACCGTTCCCTATGGAACCGTCGTCCAAGTCATGGATGAAATCAAGGGCGCAAAGATTGAGAGGCTTGGGATGGTCACAGGACCAAAAACAGAGCAGATTGATAGACAAGCGGTTAGGAACGCCTCTTAATTGCCCTCTCACCAATGACACATGACGGTCCAGCCAATCTCATTTCATTGGGGTTATCGCCAAGTATTTCAGGCGAAGACTCTTCAATACGATGGTGGCTCGCTGGATCACTCGCCCTTCATGCGCTGATCATCATTTTTTTGATCACCTTGAGATTTGCACCAACATTTGAACAGCCTCTCCATTCGTATGAAGTGTCCCTCATCAACCCATCTGACCTTGAAGCCCCACCGGCAAAGACCAAAGCAAAAACCAAAGCCAGGCCCAGAGCCAAGCAACCAAAAGCAGCACCTGCGCCACCACCTAAGCAACAGGCACGTCCTCCTGAACCTAAAGTTGAGCCGTTAACTCCACTTCCAACACAGGCAGCAACGGAACGACTTTCAGACTCATTCTCGGGAGCCGTGAAGTCCGTGATCGTTCCCAATGAACGATCCACCCCATCCAAAACGCCACCTCCACCTCCCACGGAATCCGAACCTGAAACGCCAAACGCATTAGAAAATATTAAACTCCCGACCACGGCCCCAAAACTATCTCGCGCTCAACGTCTCACACCACAACCTTACGTCTCAATTCCTGAACCTGCACGAAAACCACCCTCACCTTCTGTACGTCAAGAGACCACTCCCCCTCCGGACACATCACCACCACCAAGTGCGCGGCAAAAAACAAAAAATACACTTCAATCCCTCAAGGCTCCGCCTGAGGCGCCAACACTGAAACCGATACTACCGTTCAAACGTGCGGAACGAAAAGAGAGCCCAGAACCACACACTGAAAAACTTTCCGACTCTTTTCGAAAGACCTTTCAATCGGTCAAGGTTCCGAAGCTCCGGAAAAGGTCAGTGACAAAGAAAACCCCCAAAGAACTGAAGCTGGCCGTGCCTCCAACTCACACACCTTTTACAAAAGCTGATCCGACCGAGAAAAAAGTTCAAAAACCTCCCATCAAACAGGAGCGTCTGGCCGATTCATTAAAGCAAGTTCTTGGGACAGTGAAAATCCCAAAGCTGCGACCAGTCCCAACTAAAGAGCCAAAACAAGCACGTGCGATTGAACCCAAAGCGCAAGCTCCGCAACCCAAACCCGATCCCACACGGACTCAATCATTAAAGTCCGAGATCGACCAGCAGCTTGCCAAGCTGACGATTCCGGACGTGGCACCAATCGAATCACTGAAAGAACGATTGCAGGTCCAGGTCGAGGCTGCGCCAGAAACGGACTCTTCGTCTAGCGGATCGGGCACACCCAAAAGTTCCGCCGGCCAGAATCGGTATCTGGCATTGATCGAAGCCAAGATAGAGCAGCAGTGGGTTGCGCCCCGCGTCTCACTTAACGAAGATCATCCACAAGTCATCTTAAAGTTTCGAGTCCTGCCATCAGGCGACGTAATCAATCTTGGCATTAAACAGGGGTCGGGAAACGGATATTACGATGCGGCTGCCAAACGAGCCGTCAAAGCCGCAAGTCCGTTACCTCCCTTCCCTAAAGATATGAATTCATCATATCTCGACGTTCTTTATAAATTTAGAATAGGAGAGTCTCTCTCATGACTCGAATTGTCATCAGTCTTATACTCTTTCTTGCTGTATTGACCGTTGGGAAGTTCTGGATGATCCCTTCATCTCTTGCACAAGATGCGCTCCTCGAAGCCTCACGATCAGACTTTCAACGTATTCCAATCTGGGTCATGCAATTTGGGAGCGGCAACTTAGATGGCGCAACATCCCCCAAGATTCATCAGCAAGTCGTACCGGTACTCAAAGCTGACCTCACACGATCTCAGATATTTTCCCCTGTAGACCTTCCCCTCACCCCTGGGAAATTTTCTGAAAGTCAATGTGTTGGCCCAGAAAATCACGCTGAAGCGTCAAAGCAGGGAGTGACCGTTTCGACGTGGGGACGGGTTGGAGTTGGTCGAACCGAAAATGGTGGAATGGGCCTGGTGTTTGACGCCTGCGCTCATGATTCGGGTACAAAAGAGTTTCTTCTTGGGAAACGGTACTTTTCGCTCAAAGTGACGGATCCCCTCGTCCGTCTGATGGCTCATCGGTGGGCTGATGAACTGGTCTATCGTTACACTGGAGAGCCAGGGATCGCGAGAACCAAAATTTCCTACGTCTCCGAAGAGGGAAATGGACGAGAACTTTTTGTGATGGATTACGATGGGTATGGTCCACAGCAAGTCACAGCAGATGGTTTTTTAAACCTGATGCCCACGTGGGCTCCCGATCGAAAATCCTTAGTCTACACGGCCTACCGCGAACGAAAACAACAAATCCTCCAGCGAACCTTATCCTCAGGCAAGGAAAAGGTCTTGGTTGAGCCAGCCAGCTTAAATATTACACCGGTGTTTTCTCCAAATGGGAAACACCTCAGCTATGCTTCGGCTCAAGAAGGAAATTCAGACATATTTATTCTGAACCTCGAGACCACGGATATTCAACAAATCACCTCTCATCGAAGTGCCGATCTCTCCCCCTCTTGGTCACCAGACGGGCGAAAAATTGCCTTTACCTCGGACCGTGGGGGACGTCCACAAATCTATGTGATGGATGCCAATGGATCAAATGTACGGCGATTGACGTTTAAGGGTGATTATAATGCCGCGCCAACGTGGTCACCCCGTGGCGATTGGATTGCATTTGTGTGTAGAATTTCAGGAGAAGGGTTTAAGCTGTGCCGCATGACTCCAGATGGCAGTCGGTACGTTCAGATAACCTCTGGACAAAGTATTGACGACTCTCCATCATGGTCCCCCAACGGTCGGCACTTGGTATTTAGCTCAATACGAAAAGGAAAAAGCCATATTTACCTCATTAATAGTGACGGGACGGGAGTCGAACAGATAACATCAGGTGGAACTCATCATAGTTCTCCAACATGGTCACCATTGTGACCGTTATTCAGCCATCGGAGTGATCTTCAGCAAAAGGAGCACAGATTATGCGTCCAACGTACCAAACATCATCAATCATACTTATTTTAGGCATACTGTTCCTCATCAGTTCTGGTTGCGGAAAAAAGCACCTTCACGTCTCGACGATGTCCGGTTCACCCGGAGAAGAAGAAGTGGCCATGGATCTGGATACATCTAATGATCAGAGTGGCATGGAAACTTCAGGACTTGATGAATTGGGGTTGGGAAATCAAGACGTTGACGATACGGCCTCTTCAGATCAAGAGATCGATGTGGCCGCCTCTCCAACCGACGACCTTGAGCCCCTGGATTTCACTCATGATGTCGCGCCGTTAGAGCAACCGTCAGACTCTCAATCGGAGAACGACCTGTTTGCAGGCCTTAATGACGGGACAACTTCACCTGACGACAATCAAGGACAAGGATTCGAAGGCCCAGGACAAGGATTCGAAGACGCGGGACAAGGGATTCAGTCGCAATCTCCTTCATTCGACGATGGACTTGGCGGTTCAAATCTAAGCGATTCTGACTCTGACGACCTCCCACCTCTCGTCGCGTTCGATACACCAAGTGACTCAAACTCCTCAGCATTTGACAACCAAAATGAAGAATCCTCGTTACCGATCGAAAAAATGCCTGAAAACATCGCTGTGGCAAAAGCAGACCCGTCTGATACCTTTGGTGAACAATTTGAAAAAATTAAAGCTGAAGAAGCCGCAACCCTGGCCGCTGGTCTCACAGACATCTTTTTTGAGTTTGATAGCTGGACACTGACCTCAGAAGGACGACACGCATTGGAACAGGGAGCTGAGTGGCTTGAAGAAACTCATGCCGCGAAGCTTTTAGTGGAGGGGCATTCGGATATCCGCGGCACGCAAGCGTACAATCTTGTGTTAGGGAAAAAACGAGCTGGTGCCATTCGTGACTATCTCGTCGAGTTAGGCATAACACCGGAACGAGTTTCTATTATTTCGTATGGAAAAGATAAGCCATTTTGTTCAGACTCTACGGAAGTCTGCTACCAACTGAATCGTCGAGGCCATTTACTTGTTCAAAACCCATAATACAATTCGAGCCTATGTGGAGTAATACGCACTCATGATGAACTCGAGACTGATACCTGCACAAACCTATCAACTGTGTCCCAAACCGTATTCCTACCTCGTCGGATTTGCAGTCATCTTTTGGGCTCTACTGTTTTCGGGCTGCGTGGCTCAAAAAGCCGACCTTGCACGAGTGCAGAAAGACTTGGAAGAGCAGATCAAACAGTTAAATCAGGATAAGCAGGAACTCGAGGAAATCATTTCCACTAATCGGGAAGAAGCCGAATCATTACAGACGCAACAAAGTGCGGCCATGAAAGATTTATTTCGTGCACGCGCTGAAATACGGCAAGAACTCAAAGCCTTACGAGAGGCCGACCTCACGACATTGACTGGTGACATTGAAGAACTCAACTTTCGAGTCAAAAATGTCAGGCAAGATTTCGATGCGCAAACGTCACAAACCAATGATCGATTTCAAACACTCGAAACTCAGGTTGGTGAACACGAAACGACACTTGAATCCAAAACAGGCTCCACCCAAGGTCAGCTAACCGCCTTGATCCAGCAGATTGACGAAGATAGTCAAACTCGAAACCAACAGCTCTCTGACTTTCAAACGTCTCTCTCTTCGTTCAAGGATTCGATGGAAGGACTTGGAAGTCAACTGGTTCAGGAAACGGAACGAGCCAGTCAAGCAAACACCGAGCTCCGCAATCAGCTAGATCAAAAAATCGATGAACTCAACACCTCAATCACCAGTCTTGATAACAAGTTCACCAGCTTGGATGACAAGTTCACCTCTTTGGAGACAGAGGTGCAAACTCACAAAACCAACCTTCAAGATGTATCTGAGTCTGTCGGGCAAATCCGTGGAGCACTGGAGAAGTCCGGGACCCTTGTGGGAGGACAGGTTACGACCCTGGAAACGAACCTAAAGCAACTCGAAGCCCATGTGAACTCACTCACGGAAAAATTAAATTCCGACACCCAAGCCTTGCGGGGGTATTTGGAGAAAGATGTCAAGGCAAGTATCAATTCTATGAATCAAACGCTGCAAAGTCAGGTTGAAAACATTGAAACTCAGACGCAAAGTAATACGGGACAAGTTGATGAGTTAACACAGTCAGTTCGCTCACTCAAAGAAAAGCAAGAATTTGTCGGGGGGCTTTTAGGTGAACGAGGTGACAAATTTATGCAAGAGTCCGGACGGTTAAACGAACGGCTTAATCTGATGGAATCACATCAGTCAGACCTCACGCAAAAAATTGAAAGCAACACGCAAAGCGTGTCAAAACACCTCTCCGAGGTAAACTCGAGCGTGGCTTCCGTCACACAAGCTCTGGAGAATACCAATGCCTCATTGCATACACGACTTGAAAGCCAGGAACAGAAAATTCAGGATCTTTCCAAAACCATTAACTCGATTCAAAAAGTCAAAGGCGACCTTGAGGCCAATCTCTCTACTCTGGAAATGACTTCTCAATCCTCAAACGAAATGCGAAAAGCGTTACAAAAGATGAATACACGCCTTCAAGAGCTTGAAGTTCATCAATCAGGGTTAGTAGGCAAGCTTGATGCCGATGGGCAAGCCATGAACAACCATCTCTCCGAGGTCAATGCCGGTATTCAGTCTGTTGCGTCTGCCCTAGAACAAGTTGATAAAAATCTCCGATCAAAAATCAATGTACAAAGCAAAAAACTCAACCAAGCCATGACGGACTTCCAGAGTACTCAGGGCTCATCGGAAGACTCGCAAGCCAATATTGCGCATTTAAACCAGCTCACGAAAAGCCTCAATCAACTTCGAGATGTCGTCACGACGATTGGAACGAAGCTCGGCGGACGCGTCGATCAACATGAGTCTCGATTGTCCGAATTAGCAAAACGCGTCAATCTTCTTAGCAGTCGGGGCAAGAAATAATAGTAGCAAGTTTCTATATTTTCCGTCGTGTTTTGGCATGAATGCCTCAATCCTTGAGCAAAGCACGGTAGGTGATCTGCGCCATCCAATTGAGAGCCCTTTCTCTTTCTAATATCTCCTGCTAAAATCTTTATATACGGGCTTTTTTCATAAGGCCAGCGCTTTTTTTCCTGAAACGATGGTGAAAAGATGAACTGTCAGCTAGACACACGCATAGGTCGATCCCTAAGCATACTTAGCAGCGCACTCTGTTTACTCGTAGGGCTAAGTGGGTGTGCGGCTGATCTCAATCTTTCTGATATCAAAAAACAAGTCGATATTTTAGAGACACAACAGGGGGACTTCAAAAAACGGGAGCAGCAATACATCAATCGAATTGAGACCCTTGAGTCACAAGTCGATGAACATGATTTCTTGGTAGGAGAGTTGATAAAGACCGAAGAAGAGGCCAGTGTCGACACTCGGAATTTACTCGATAAACTTGAACGGACGAGTTCAAGCCTCCGAGAACAAATCGAGCAGTCTCGCGCTTCGGCTCAACGACGAGATCAAGATCTTTCCATTCGTGCCAAAGCCCTAGAATCCCGAATCGACAACATGCTTCAACAACAACGTAATGTTGCGACCAAATCGGTTGTTCTGCCTGACAAGAAGAAAAATTCTTCCGACCAGCAGGCCGACCAAGCGAACAACCATGTTAATGGGCAAAAAACCAAGCAAGGGCCTAACAGTCAAGCGTCGGTTTTTCGCTCTGCATACAAAGTATATTTGAATGGTCACTATGAACGTGCGACGGTCGAGTTCAGTCGTTTTTTAAAACAATATCCCACAGCGGTCTTAACCCCACAAGCGTATTATTACCTTGGCGATTCACATTACATTCGAAAAGAATATGATGCCGCCACGCAAGCACTTCAGCATTTACTGAAGGAATACCCAGAGAGCAAGTATGTGTCAATCGCTTTATTAAAGTTAGGTCTCGTCATGAAGGACAGTGACCAAAAATCGCAAGCTAAAGAGGTTTGGAGTCGCGTCATTCGTGAATACCCAGACTCGTCGGAAGCCGCATTAGCCAAAGAGCAAATTGAGAAAATCCAGTGAATCACAGACCAAAGACACCTCTATTCCTCATCTAACCTCTACCCTTCGTTACGACATAGAACACTGTGAAGACGACATCCTCTTGTCACATTCAGATACTACCTGAAACCGTTTCCAGTCGTATTGCCGCTGGTGAAATCGTCGAACGTCCGTCTGCCGTCGTTAAAGAACTTGTTGACAACAGCCTAGATGCGGGCAGTAGCTTAATCACGATTACGGTCGAGCAAGGGGGACGGCAACTGATTCGTGTCACGGATAATGGCTCCGGAATGAGCCCAAACGATGCACAACTAGCCTGTCACAGATTTGCCACAAGCAAGCTGCGCCAAGAATCTGATTTACTAAACATCCAGACGTTAGGCTTTCGCGGAGAAGCACTCCCCAGCATTGCCTCCGTTTCAAGATTCCGACTTCTTACGCAGTCCTCAGAAGCCGTCGTAGGAACGGAAATTCAATCGGAAGGGGCCGTTGCCTGGTCAAACCAAGAAAAACCGGCACCCCAAGGTACACAAATAGAAGTCAAAGATCTGTTCTTTAATACACCTGGACGATTAAAGTTTCTCAAATCTGTCGGAACAGAATTTTCTCGAATCTGTCTCGCCGTTCAGCAGGCAGCCATGGTCCATCATTCAGTACATTTTCGCTTGATACATAATGCGCATACCGTCTTCGACTATCCTGAAACGCCTACTCGTCTTGACCGGCTCGTTCAAGTTTACGGTACCCGGTTGATCGACCGGATGCTGCCCATTCAATATGAAGAGGCCGGCATTCAAGTGACCGGATTGACCGTCAGTCCCTACCATACCCGGTCCAGTCGAACACCCCAAGAAATTTTTGTGAATCGAAGGGCGATTAAAAATACCACCATCACCCATGCAGGGTATGAAGCATATGGCTCATTTTTACCGAAAGGCCGACATCCAGCGTTTGTGCTCTTTCTTGACATCTCTCATGGTGCGGTCGATGTCAATGTTCACCCCGCAAAACGCGAAGTCAGGTTTTCTCAGGCCGATGTGATCCATGCGGTCATCAAATCGGCCATACGACAGCCATTAAAAAATCAGACGAATGCCAATATCGGACTTGAGTCTGCCGAGCCACCTTCTGGCCCGACATCTGCGGTTCATCACACCACGACACCAGTTTCTTCTCGAAAGCCTGAACACGCGATAAATACTAAGGCAACGGCTTCCTTGTTCATGCCTGAGATGATCCAAACCGTGACGACAAGCGCAGAAACGCTTCAAGACACAACATCCCAGGAGTCTCAGCAATCCTATGCACAGAATCCAGATGAGCTACAGGTCGTGTCGCTTGGTCAAATTCATCAAACATTTCTCATCGCACAGGTTAATGGGGAGCTTCAGATCATCGACCAGCACACGGCACATGAACGCGTCCTATTTGAACGGCTATGGGAAGCATGGCAGCATCGCCGAATTGAGACCCAACCCTTGTTGATTCCAGAACCCATCGATCTTCCACCACATCAGTGTGATCTCTTAGCCGAATACCTATCGGAATTGGCAAAACTGGGGTTAGAAATCGAACAATTCGGAGGCCGTTCGTTTGTCATTCGAGCCGTACCTGCCATATTCAGTGCAATGTCCTACGACACACTCATTCAGGATGTGCTTGAAGATTTAGCAGAATGGAAATCTCAAGACTCAATGGATGCCAAAGTTCGACCCGTCCTGGCCTCAATGGCCTGCCAAAGCGCAGTACAAGCCGGCCGGCCAATGAGCGAACCTGAAATAAAGGCCTTGGTCATCGATTGGGCCAGAGAGGGACATCCGATGACCTGCCCACATGGTCGTCGAATTGCTTTGCGATTTTCTCCCCACGAACTTGATAAAATCTTCGGTCGTGCATGAGAACTGCTCTTCACATGTGTTACAAACGATAATGTACTCCGTTTCATCTACACCCACATCGAAGCCCGTCATCGTGCTTCTGGGGCCAACGGCTATTGGCAAAAGTCGAATCGCTATCGAAATCGCCAAGGCCCTTGGGACGGAAATTCTGACCGCAGACTCCCGGCAAGTCTATCGGGGGATGGATATTGGGACGGATAAGCCGACCATGGCAGAACGCCAAGGCGTGGTTCATCAATTGATTGATTTGATCGACCCTGATGAACATTTTAATGTTGGCGATTATCGAAGACTGGCGGCATCGTCAATTGAGCGACTTCACCAACAAGGCAAAATTCCCTTGATTGCAGGAGGGACAGGCCTTTATATTCGAGCATTACTACACGGACTCTGGTCTGGACCAGCCGCCAATTGGAACTTACGAAAACAGCTCGATACCCAGGCGCAACAAAAAGGCGTTGCGTACGTCCATCAGCAACTGTCGCTGATTGATCCTGTCTTAGCCAAACAACTGCACCCTAATGATTACGTGAAAGTGCAGCGAGGGATCGAAGTCTATTACGCTCTGGGAATCCCACTTTCAGAAGCCCATCAACGTCATAGATTTCAAGAAACGCCCTACCAATCACTCGTTGTGGGGTTGAACATGGAACGCGAACATCTCTATCAACGCATTGAGGAACGTGTAGAATTAGAAATTAAAAAAGGCCTCATTCAAGAAACAGAACAGTTGCTGAATCAAGGGTTTCATCCTGGTCTAAGTTCCATGAAGAGCTTAGGCTATCGACAAATGGCAGAATTCATCACCGGCAACTGTGACTACAATGAAGCCGTTCTCACGCTCAAACGCGACACACGGCACTTTGCCAAACGTCAGATGACCTGGTTTCGAAAAGAACCTTTCGTCACGTGGGTTCACCGACAGAAACAGGAATCGACAACTCACATGACCGACCGTATCCTCGAACAGATACGAACATTTTTATCCACACTCAATCAGAGAGAGACCCAAGGGGCTCAGCACATGGCTTCGTCAGCACGCTAGCGCCTAGCCGTCTATCTTTCGGCACTTCCTCATTATGGCTAAAAAATCTCAAGCAGATATCGCGATCATTGGCGGAAGCGGACTCTACCACATGAAAGGGCTTCAACGAGTTCGGGAAGTCCGGGTCAAAACACCGTTTGGCTCACCTTCCGACCGTATCGTCCTTGGCTTCGTTGAAGGTCGACGCGTGGCATTCTTAGCCCGACACGGTCGCGGCCACAAAATTTCACCAACCGCCATCAATTATCGCGCGAATATCTATGCATTGAAGTCGCTCGGAGTCACACAAGTTTTTTCCATTAGTGCTGTGGGAAGCATGAAAGAAACGATTAAGCCTGGGGACCTGGTCTTACCAGACCAATTCATTGATCGAACCACGCAACGTTTGAGTACCTTCTTCGAGCAGGGGGTCGTCGCCCATGTTTCGTTCGCTGAGCCAATCTGCTCAACGCTCTCATCCACACTAGGTAAAGCCTCACAGGAGGTTGGGTCCACGGTACACCGGGGAGGAACCTATGTGTGTATGGAAGGCCCACAATTTTCGACCAAAGCCGAATCAAAGCTCTATCGCCAATGGGGTGTTGATATCATTGGCATGACCAATATTCCAGAGGCTAAACTCGCACGGGAAGCCGAGTTGTGTTATGCCACATTGGCGTTGGTGACAGACTATGACTGCTGGCACGAAACAGAAGAAGCGGTGTCAGTGGGCGCCATTCTTGAAATCATGCACAAAAACGTCGAGGTCGCCCAGCAAGTGTTAAAAGCTTCGATCAGATTAGCTCCTGAAACGCCACAATGTTCATGTCAAACGGCATTAGAGCATGCACTTGTGACAGCACCAGAATCCATTACCACATCAGTCAAAAAACGATACCAACTTTTCTTTGCTCGACAATGGAGTAAAGCACAGACTACGAAGGGATAAGGTTATCATGGGAAATTTATTAGTGGTCGGTTCAATGGCATTCGATACGGTACGGACACCCTTCGGAGAGGCCAATGATGTCTTAGGCGGGTCCGCAACCTACTTTTCCACGTCCGCGAGCTTTTTTACAGACGTAGATTTGATTGCCGTTGTGGGAGAAGACTTTCCCGAAGAGCACCTCACGTTCTTGCGAGAACGTGGCATTAATCTGGCTGGCTTAGAAAGACGAGATGGGAAAACCTTTCGTTGGAAAGGTGAATACACCTACCAACTGAACGAGGCCCAGACTCTCGAAACTCACCTCAATGTCCTTGAAACATTTCGCCCTAAAATTCCAGAAGCCTATTGTAACCCCAATATGCTTTTTCTTGGGAACATTGACCCCGATCTCCAAATGGATGTGCTCAATAAGGTCACGCGGCCATCAATCGTCGCCTGTGACACGATGAATTTTTGGATTGACGGGAAACGTGATGCACTCTGGAAAGTTCTCGAAAAGATTGATATTCTAATCATCAATGACGGCGAGGCTCGCGCACTTGGGGAAGATCCCAATCTCGTTCAAGTTGCCAAACAGATTCTTTCGAAGGGGCCTAAACACCTGATCATCAAGCGAGGTGAATACGGAGTGTTGATGTTTACCGGCAAACAAGTTTTTGGCGCTCCGGCGTTTCCACTTGAACAAGTCAAAGACCCAACTGGTGCGGGCGATACATTTGCCGGCGGATTTATGGGACACCTGGCTTCAACGGGAGATCTGACGGACGAAGGGTTACGACGCGCCATCGTTTATGGCAGTGTCATGGCCTCTTTTAATGTCGAGGCTTTTAGCTTGGATCGTCTTCGTCATTTAGACCGAAAAGAAATTGACGACCGGTTTCGAGAATTTAAACGGCTAACCCATTTTGACGACCTTTCATGACGCCGTCGCAATTTTTGAGTATTTCTTGCCTTCTCTTTATCGACGAGAGATTGGCAACGTATACCGGGCCTAAGCACCGCAAAGTCCTAGCATGAGCAATCTCCAAGATGAACCTACGATGACCTCGTCCGACTCAATTGGGGTCCATCTCAAAAAAATTCGCGAAACCCAAGGTCTGAGCCTTGATCAGGTTGCCTCGCTCACGAGAATTCAATCCAAATTTCTTCAAGCCTTAGAAGACGAAGAGTTCCAGTTATTACCGGAACGAGTCTTTACGCGAGGATTTGTTCGAACGTATGCGCGGTCTCTTGGGATCAGTGAAGACGATACCTTACGTCGATTCTCGGAAAGCTCCAGTGAATATTACCAACAGGGGCAAAAGGCCCAGCATCAAGCTCAACTCCAAATTCAAGAAGAAAAGCGAGGAAAGCTCAATCGAAATCTGGTCATTATTATCTCTATCATTATTTTAGTTGCTTTAGGCTTCTTGTTACCCAGCCAGCAACAAAGCCTTCCACCGAGCCCATCACCAGATCAAGAACATTCGGAAATGGCTTCTCCCGATCTAGCCAATGTCGAGAAACCCAAGATTCAGCCAGAGGAAACGGAACTCAACAGTTTACCGCTGGAAGAAGAGAAGTTCCCCCTCACTGATCAAGAGTCTCAAGCTGATCTCGACCTGAGTCCCCTGACTCCACCTCCTGCCATTCCAGAAACGCCAACACCCTCTGCAGCTCCTGCAGAATCAATCTCGACGTCAACTGATCCTATTCGTCTTGAAATTCAGGCCACTCAACTTACGTGGGTTGTGGTCAAGTCTGATAACGATGATCCAAAAGAAGCCCTCTTACAACCTGGGCAGACGGCCACTTGGGAAGCACAACAGCAATTCACGCTTACATTGGGCAATGCAGCCGGATCTGTCGTTAAGCTTAATGGAGAACCTCGAGGACCATTCGGCAAACCAGGTCAAGTTGTACGTGAAGTTGTCCTGAAACCCTAAATGACGAGTCAGCCCACGCCCCTCAGTATTAGCATTCTTTTCACGAGCTTCACGCTATTCGCTTTCACCACGGTCTTCGCCCTACCACCGGAACACAAACCACTCAAACCTCGCGTTCCAATCGAGCACCGTGCCTATTACAGAAGCCTGCATGCCCCGATGTATCAGGATTCACACGATGCCACAAGCGAAATACTTGAAGCCGGCACAAACATCTACCAACGTGTCTGTGTCAACTGTCATGGGAAAAACGGGAAAGGCAACGGGATTTCCGCAGGATTCCTCCCAGTACTCCCGCGTGACTTTACCAACTGCCTCTTTCAACATAAGCGAACCGATGGCGAATTATTCTATGTCATCAAATTTGGAAGCTGGCCAATGCCTCCCATGGTACCTTCAATTACCGAAGATGAGGCTTGGAGCGTGATTCCGTATATTCGAACCTTTTGTCCAAAATAGCCAAAAATCCTTTGAGAATTGGTTATTATTACTTATGAATAGTCCCTCATTTGCACGAAAAACACCCCTGGTTGCACATTAAATTCAATATCGCAGCTCACTTTTAGATCTTTCCTTGACAGCAAGAAAATATGGTTGATATATTGGAAAGCCTGTGAGTTTTTCACTACTTACAAAGTCCTCATCTGACTCTAGACTTTGTGATGAAGTAAGATTTTATTGCTAACGTTGTTTCTATTTTTTAATGTTAAGTTAAGGAGGCCTTCATGAAGCTCTTTTTGCGTGCGACTGGGTTCTTGACTGCTGTGTTGTTTCTCTCTGCAGGTATGGCCA
>BQIU01000098.1 GCA_021603905.1 Nitrospirales bacterium | reverse complement strand
CATTCAGGTCATTCACGTCGAATGTGGCCCCGGCGCCGACGGACAGCGCACTGCCGACGCCCAAGGTGCCGGCCCCTGCTAGTTGTAAGGTGCCGTCATTGATCGCCGTGCCGCCAGTATAGGTATTGGCGCCGCTGAGGGTGAGGGTGCCAGAGCCGAGTTTGGTCAAGCCGCCGGTGCCACTCAAGAGCCCCGAGAAGGTGGTGTCGGTGGCATCGCCGGCGGAGAGGGTGCCGCTGCCAAGGTCGACCGTGCCGGCGCCGGCCAAGGAGCTGACGGTGGTATTGAGGTCATTCAAATCGAGGGTGGCGCCTGCGCCGACGGACAGCGCACTGCCGACGCCTAAGGTGCCGGCCCCACTGAGTTGCACGATGCCGTCATTGATCGCCGTGCTGCCGGTATAGGTATTGGCGCCGCCGAGAGTGAGAGTGCCAGAGCCGAGCTTGGTCAAGCCGCCGGTGCCACTCAAGAGCCCCGAGAAGGTGGTGTCGGTGGCATCGCCGGCGGAGAGGGTGCCGCTGCCAAGGTCGACCGTGCCGGCGCCGGCCAAGGAGCTGACGGTGGTATTGAGGTCATTTAAATCGAACGTGGTTCCGGCGCCGACGGAGAGGGCGCTGCCGACGCCTAAGGTGCCGGCCCCGCTGAGCTGTAGGGTGCCGGCGGAAAGGGTGGTGGCCCCGGTATAGGTATTGGCGCCGCTGAGGGTGAGGGTGCCGGCGCCTTGCTTGAGCAGACCGCCCGTCTCACTAAGGACGCCGGCAAAGGTGGTCGAGGTGGCATCGCCGACGGTGAGGGTGCCGCTACCTAAACTGACCGTGCCGGTGCCGGCCAAGGAGCCGATGGTGCTGCTGACATCGTTTAAGTCTAAAGTTCCACTGCCGCCGACCGTGACAGCGCTGCCGTTGCCTAAGGTGCCAACTCCGCTAAGCCGCAACGTTCCGGCAGTCACAGTGGTGGCGCCGGTGAATGGGTTGATTCCGCCGAGTGTCAGCGTGCCGAGCCCTTGCTTGCTCAAACCACCGGTGCCAGCTATGGATTCAGGTAATGTCAGGTTATTGCTCGTGCTGACGTCCCAAATGGGGGTGACTGCGTCAATGAAAAGATCTCCCCCTAATGCTTGACCAGCGGAAGATCCTCCTCCTCCCGCTGTCCCAGCTGTCACGGTACTATTTGCCATACTTCCATCAATGACAGTCAGATTTCCTCCTTGTCGAACGAAAATCGCTCCACCAAGGCCTGCGCCACCTCCTCCCGACAGCGGCCCGCTACTTCCGCCACCCGTTCCGGCTGTTCCTCCGTTATTTCCGGCTCCTGCGCCAAAGCCTGCATTTCCGCTATTCGCCCCACCTCCACCTCCATATCCCCCATCGCCACCGTTACCACCGCCACCTCCACCAAATCCGGCATCACCACCTGATCCATCGAATCCTACGGCTCCGATTCCTCCACCACCACCACCACCCCCGAATCCACCGTCACCGCCATCGCCGCCATTAACAGCACCTAATCCCCCGCCGCCCCCGCCACCACCATCGCCTCCATTACTTGCATTACTTCCAGTGCCAAGAACACTCAAGGCTCCACCATTTCCGCCATTGGGAGCGCCTCCTGTTCCCCCAAAACCCACAAATCCGTTTCCGCCGTCACCGGTTTCTCCTCCACCGCCTCCAGCCCCACCAACGAGGGCACTTCCACCATCCCCACCAAGGCCACCGCCACCACCATGTCCAACAAGGTTTAACGGAGCTCCACCATCCCCACCAAGGCCACCGCCACCACCGAGCAGTAGGCCTACTATGCCCCCACCGTCTCCTCCGACCGCGGCGTTTTGATCAAAGTCAACATTTTCGAGCGTGACGTTGGCACCATCATTTACAAAGAGCCCGCCGCCGGCACCAAGTCCGCCGCCGGCACCAATCCCGCCATCTCCACCGGCGGCTCGGCCATTTTCTATATTGAAATTAGAAATCTGGACTGTTCCTGTGCGAACAAAAAACACGCGATGGGCATTGTTTCCATCTACCGTGACTTCGCCTCCTGTCGCTCCACTGGCGTTGATGGTCACGGATTCATCGATGAGCGGAAGGGCGCTGGATAGCGTGATGGTTCCAATCGGCCCTGAAAAGACAATCGAATCAGATCCGCCGGAAGAATTTGCGTCGCTAATGGCTTGCCGCAGAGATCCGGCTCCTGAATCGCTATTCGTGGTGACGGTATAGGTGGCGGCTAAACCGACTGAAAAGAAAAAAAACTCGGGAGCAAAAACAACGCAAAGTAGTACAAAGCAAGCAATAGGAGATAATCGCATGAAGAATCCTCTTCTCGTGTTTGTAATTGATCCGATTCGGTTGTCTGTGTGTTCAGAGATTTTTACTGAACATCATGCACCCGTTCGAATCATTGATCTGTTCGACGATGGTGTCGAGATAAGTGCGGATAAGAATGAAGGGAATGAATAGATGCAGAAGGGAAGATAAAGAAAAGAGAAATGCCAATAAACGATGAACCAGTGAAGATAGAGGGAAAAACTAAATAACGTCTGAGTTACAATAAATGTATGAGATCGATCGTTGCCTGGTTCAAACGATAAAGGTCTATGAATCTTAGGAATGCGTGTAGATTTTCTGCGATGAATATGTCGAAGATTTTGCATTACGACGAGAGTGATATCTACGGTTTCAAGAAAATTAAACTGTCTGGTTTTCAAATGTTTACAGACTTTTGTACTCATAAATAGAATGATTGATTGTTCGGTTTCGAACTGAGCTGGATGTGCAATTCCGCACTTTCTTGGTCGTCTGATTTACTCTGAGGTCTTCTCGCATTATCAATGTCTCTCTCTGTACTTTCCTCATCCAAGATTATTTTTGGCAGTGATTCTACGGCTGTAGCCGAATAATGGTTTTGTTCCCATATCGATATTTCATGTATCAATGTCAGCAAGATATGAATGCGTTGACGCACATCCTGTCTGCTCTCGCGTAGAGCTAGCAATTTTGTTGGTGAATACGTATGAATGCTGAAAGGGAAGAGGCGCTGGACGTTGTGCGGTAAGGCGCTGCTAGAGCCTGTTGTAGTAAGTCGGCTCTGAATTCGTGCAGTTAAGAAAACAATAATACTGTCCATTAACCTTACAGTATGATTTGTTTTTTTCTTTGTTGTTAGAGGCGAAAGGGCAATTATTCGTGACTGTTCTCATATTTTTCCAGCACCAAATAAGGCGGCAACTTGGCTGCGTCGTGTCACATGGAGTTTGCTGAAAATTTTGGAGACGTAATTCTTAATAGTTTTTTCACTGACATTCATGGTCATGGCGATTTCTTTGTTTGTATGGCCAAGGGCAATCATTTCCACGAGTTTTCGTTCCTTTTTGGTTAACGAACCAAAGTCCGTTGTTAGGTCTGAGTCAGAAACCTGGTTGACTTTTTCAAGAGGAAAGGTCGAGCAACTTGAAAAAAAGACTTGTGCCCCCGTATTCAGCATGCGAAGACTTTGAGTGAGTTCGGTCGCTTTGACCTCTTTCATCAGGCAGCTGGCTCCCGTTGTCTGAGATATGCTTAAGAGAGTCTGCTCTTCTATACCAGACGCGAGCAACATCAACTTCGCATTCGTGAAACGTTGTGCGAGCTTTTGCTGAATGTTCAAGAGATTTGTTTCGTCCGGTCCGATTGCCCAGACAATAATGTCGGCGATTTCTCCCGGTTGGCTTGCCGGTAATGACTCCGGGGAGGCGGCTTCGCAGATAATGTGAAATTCTGATGTTTTCTCAAGGATGGTGCGTATTCCGTATCGCATGATCTCATTCCGGTCAATCAGAATGAGGTGAATGAGGCTGTTGCTTTGTGATGCTTTGTCTTGTACTGGCGTCAACTTTTGCATAGTTAAAGGAACACTTTCTTGTCTGTGGTACGGTTCGAAACATAAAAATTTCCTGTGGCTCGGTCTCAGGGAGGGGAATGAGGTGACTAGGAAAACCCTGAGACGAAATTGTAATCAACTATATGCACAGATGATGCCCTCGAAAGTTTATTTGTTTACTTGAGAGTGGTTGATCATTTTTTTCCGTATTAAAATTTCGAGATATACTGGATCTTTGAAATTAAAGTCGTTTCGGTCTTTCAGGTAGAGAATGATTACCAATGAACAGATTCTGGGATGGTGTCGAACGGCACTACTTATAGGATAGGTGGATCTGCGTGAACAATCTGTCAGGCAATGGCCATTCGTTTGTAGGTTTACGCCACTTAGGCTGTAGGCATTTGCCTGACAGATGCGAGAAGGCTGAACAGAGGCTAATGATTTTGGAAGACGATAATAAAAGGTGACAAATAATGAGACATGAATACGGTGAATCTCTCTGATGAATGAAATTGCTAAGCTATCACCTCTTAGTCTAGTAAGTGTTGTTCAAGGGCAAATCGAATAAGTGAAGGGGTGGTTTTGAGATGCAATTTTTCCAACATTCTGGCTCTGTAGGTACTAATCGTTTTCACACTGAGGGAAAGCTGAGCGGCAATTTCGACGACTGTTTTCCCTAGGCCAATCAAACGTAACACCTCAAGCTCTCGATTTGAAAGCGTGTGAAGTAACGAATCTGAAGTCTCGCCGGACACATAGGCCGCCAGTTCTTGGGCAAGAGATGTGCTGACGTACCTTCCTCCTGCGAGAACTTTTTTCATGGCAGAAATCAACTCTTCCGGTGCCGTTTCCTTCGTTAGGTATGCCGATGCCCCAGCCTTCAATGCACGGAGCGCATACTGTTGTTCGGGGTAGAGGCTTAACACAACAATGGATAGGTCTGGTTGATGTTGTTTCATTTCTTTAAGTACGGCAATTCCATTCATATCTGGGAGGTTAATATCCAATGTCGCGATATCCCATGTTTCTTGTTGTGTGGCTTGCAATGTTTCTTGTCCCGTTCCACATTCGACTATTTGCGCTCCCGCGAATGTTTCGATGATCAAATTTCTCAACCCGCGTCGGACGATGGCATGGTCGTCAATGATGAGAACCTTAATCATTAGCCTTCTTTCAAATCCTCCGTTGACATAAAGGGAGTAGGGACCTGGATTGTGACCCTTGTGCCATGGCCTTCTTCTCCCCGAATCATAATTGTTCCGTCAATCTCTGAAAGACGCTCTCGAATTCCATTTAGGCCAAGAGATGTAGTTTTCCCCATTTCATGTTGAGTAATTCCTCTTCCATTGTCCTTGACTTCAAGAGTCAGATATTCAACGTCGTGGGTGAGAGTGATGGTGACCTTGGAGGCCAGTGCATGCTTGAGTACATTCGTGAGAAGTTCCTGGGTAATACGAAATAGGACGAGTGCACAACGAGGGGCAAAGTCTATAGTGTTCATTTCTTCACTGACGATGAGTGTACAGGGAAGGGACGTCCGTGCTTGAAAGTTCTGGGCCTGCCATTCAAGAGCTGCGAGTAGACCGAGATCGTCCAACATGCTGGGTCGTAAGTCAGTGGCAATTCGACGCATGGTGTCAATAGCCGTATCGACGGATTTGGCCATCGAATGGAGTTGTCTGTGGTACGTGACATTCGATTGTGAAGGGTTGTGTTGAGCAAGCTGGCTCGCCAGTTGGGAAATAGCAAATTTTAATCCTGTCAAAATTTGTCCAAATTCATCATGTAATTCCCGTGCGATACGCTTTCGTTCTTCTTCCTGAGTCGACACTAATTGTCTTGCGAGTTGTTGTGCTTGTTCTAACGCCTGTTTGGCATCGTTTTCGGCTCTCATGCGTTCCAGTTCCACGGCCGCTCGGTCGGCAAATATGGTCAGCACTGTTTTGACGTACAGGAAGTTTTCTAATGGTCCGTCGTGTGCGACGCAAATATGACCAATGTAGTCTCCGGATTTCCCTGACAGGGCTAATCCGAGATAGGACTCTGCTCCAATCTCTACTAACTCTTTATCGTTAGGGAATAGCTCTTGAACTCGACTTGGGTAATACACTGGGCTGTTTACTAGTGCACCTTCGCACGGGGTTCCTGCGACATCATATTCATGAATCTGGTGATTCAGTTCCTGGTGCCAGCAGGCAAGGGGTTTTAACCGTGAGCCTTGTTCATCAGCCAATTCAGCGACAAGCGCAAATCGGACTCCCGTCGCTAATGCCAGATGTTTGATGAATTCATCAAAGAAGGCTTTTCCTGTAGACGAAGCTGTTCCCTGTGCAAGGCTGTGAAACATGACCTCGGTTTGCTTGTGTTCCGTGACTTCTTGAGTCAGCCCCAATATGGCATGAACCTGGCCGTATGCATCTTCGATTGGGACAAAGGAAGAGTGAAAGAACCGTTTGTCTGGTCCCTCAAATTCATATTCTGATGAGATCTTCTTTAAGGCCAGGTCAAACAGTTCCATGATTCTTGACCTATCCTTGTTTGCAATAAGATCGAGATATGGTGTTCCGATGATCTCCCCTTCCTCTTGAAGGTGAATCATTCGAAGGCCTGCGCGGTTCATTGAAATGATCTGACCCTCGCGATTGAGTTGGTGAATACAATAGGGAGAATGTTCAATTAATGTGCGGTATTTTTCTTCGCTTGCCCTGTGGGCTTCCTGGGCGACCTTCATCTCAGTCATGCGTTCATGGGTGACGACAACGCGAGCTGGTCCTTGTCCTTCAATTGGAATAATCTTGACGAGAAACCCTTGCTGTAAAAGAGGTGAGTGATGGGAATAAATAGAGGAAACGGCGTTTTGACTTCCGGCGAGAACCGCTCGAATGCCTTTCGCAATCTTCAGGGCTTCTTCCACACATTCGCCTCTGGTTTGTTCGCAAATCTCTAAAAAGTTATCGCCGAGGTTCCAGTTTTTGAAGAGGAGGGCATTGCTTGGTTCGACATTTTCCCAACTGGCATTCATCGACAAAATCATGCCTTTTGCGTCAATGACACACACATGAGCTGATAAGGCATTCAACGTGGAATGGATCAACTGTTCAGCCTTGAGCCACCCCACGTCAGTCACCTGAGGCTTTGTGACGTTTCGCCAGATTGCTAGACCATAAAGTATATGTCCCTCTGTATCACGAAGCGAGGACATCTGCAGCTCTACGTCAAGTATGCTGCCATTTTTTTTCTGTAACTGGAGCGCAACTCCATCGACCTCACCAATTGTCAAAAATCTGTGAAAGGCATCACGCGCCCCGACTAATGAATTCCTGTGATATATGTCAAAAAAAGATCGACCGATGAGTTCATCGTTACTATAGCCAAGAATGAACACGAAGGTGTTATTGCAGTGTGAAATCTTTTCGGTTTGTGAATCGACTAAGACGAAAAGATCAGGAGCGTTTTTGTTGTGATACCTAATCTCCGACTCTTTGAACGTTTGTGGGAGCCGTTGAGGTTTTGCGAGTTTTTGTTTCATCAGGCTATACACCTAGGTAATCAAGGTGAAGATCTTCTCTACCAGAATTTACATGAAGTTGTATCGGCATGACATCTTGACATAGATCAAGTTGGTGGTCTTGCTCAAATGGATCTCGAGTAACGGTCTCGGGGTTTGATGGTTGCGCTTGAAATTTTTACTATCGCAATGCATCTCGTCCTCATATTGCGAACATGCGGCATTCTCAAGTAATTTTCCCATATAAAGTAGACCGGCTCGAACAAGGGCTTTTTGTCTGTCAAAGGTTGTATTCTCTTTCCAGTGTCTATCTATCTTGGCTGATAGGAAGGTAATGAGCAACCCACCGAATCAAATCTTTTCGCTATTCTGCATCGAACCTCACAGGCTTACGGATATCTCTCAACTATCAATGACGATTATTATATCTTCCCGCATATGGTGCAGTGTTGTCCTCTCTTCAAGGTTCTATAACCGATTCTATTAACTTCCAATGTTTGATGTGGGTCATGACGCTGGGTTACTTGGATATCTCTGACTGGTGGCATCAATAAGGATAAATTCTCCACGATAGATTGCCCAACAGTGACGCTTGGTCTTGCGAACGATCATATTCACTAGGGCACTTATAATCCATATCCATGTTGCACATGTATTGCCAGGAAGACATACTTGGACAAGAGCCATTGGTCCGTTAACCTATTGTGGCCTAGGCACCTCACTGAACAACGTATTTGGATTCGCTATAGTGATGCGACGGGTCAAAAGACCATTGAGGAGTCTGAGCTTGCGCGTTGTGGAGTGATTGTTTGGACGATCTTGATGGTATGGATAGGAGAGAGTTGAAAAGCAAAGGTTTTTAACCGGAAGATCAAGCGGGTCTCAAGCCTTATGTCGGCCTAATCCGTATCGTGGTTGGCACTTACCCTCGTCCTCGAAATGTTAACTCCGCTATTGCAGATTTATCGAGGTCGCCTTTTCCCTGTTTGACTAATCGACGGTACTGTTCGAGTGTGGCCGTTGCGAGTGGGAGTGAGAGACCTTCCTGTTTACCTAAGTCAACGGCGATGCCAGAGTCTTTTGCCGCATGGGCGGCTGAAAAATAACATTCGTGGTCTCTGTTGGCCATATCGTCGCCATCAGTTTCCAGCACTCGAGATGCGGCGCCTGTTTGGGCAAATACTTCTTGTAACATAGCGAGATTGAACCCAAGGGCCTCGCCTAATCCAAGGCCTTCAGCCAATCCTGCCGTATTAATATTCATCACCATGTTCACGAGCGCTTTGACTTTGGCGGCTTCCCCAGCATGCCCGATATGTCGAAGTGCCGCACTCATCGATTGAAGCAAGGGCTCGGCGCGTTGGAACGCTTCTGGCTTCCCTCCACACATCAAGTACAGTGTGCCCTCGCGAGCTTGGGTGATGCTACTAGCCATACAAGCTTCAAGGCTCTGTCCTCGGTGTTGTTCGACTAACGATTCAACCTCAATGTGGACAGCTGGGGTATTGGTCGCGCAGTTGATAAACAAGCAATTTTCGGCATGAGCGAGAAGGCTGTCTGGTGAGTCTGGTTTGAATATATCCCGCATGGCTTGATCATCGCTGACAACAGTGATGACGGTATTGGAGCATTGAGCAACTTCTGCAGGCGACGTGGCGGTTCCACACCCTAATTCTTCCGATAACGAGGTCATGGTGGCGGGGTTTTTATCAAAGACGATCGTTAGTGAATAGCCATGATCATGAAGCCGTCTGGCCATATTGGCCCCCATTCGCCCAATTCCGACAAATCCTACTCGGAATTCTGTTTTGTGCATCGGATGCGCTCCTTTACGTGAGTGTCTTGGGGCAGTGTCTTCTCTTTGTGTGAGTGTACCTAAGGGTGATTCTCGTGCTGACATATGTACCATTATTCGAATGGTGTTGTCAGTGTCGTCCGAATGATAAATATATCGAAATTTTGGTAGACCTCTTATGTGCAGAAAAGGTATGGTATCGCTTCGTGTTTTATCCTTGATTAACCTAACAGTGAGAAGACCATTATGACTCAGCAGAGCCAAAGTTCACCGCCTCGTGTCGCGATTTTAATGGGTAGCCGAAGTGACCTTGAAACGATGAACCATGCGAGCGACATGCTCAAAAAATTACAGATTGTTCATGAAGTGAGAATTCTGTCCGCGCATCGAGCGACGGATGCACTCTTGGAGTATGTCGGGGATGCAGAGAAACGCGGAATTCAAGTGATTATTGCTGGAGCCGGTGGAGCCGCGCATTTGGCCGGTGTTATTGCGGCGAAAACGATGCTGCCGGTTTTGGGGGTGCCGATGCAATCGAAAGCGTTGCAGGGCATGGATTCTTTACTGTCCATTGTACAAATGCCCAAAGGGATACCGGTCGGGACATTGGCGATTGGCACTGCCGGGGCAGCCAATGCCGGGTTGTTGGCCGCAGCCATTTTAGCATTATCTGATCACGGTGTTCGTGACCGTTTAACGGCATTTCGAGAAGAACAGACGAAAAAAGTCTTAGCTGATCAGTTCGTGAGTTGAGCGGAGCAATGTGACAGATGCGGTCTTGCGGGTTGTTTACAGCGAAGATTCTTGTTCTTCTGCAAGTCGTCGAAAGCGTGGCATTCGTCTTCCATCTTTCTCCACTTCCTCTTCAAAGTGCTGCTTTGGTCTAACCCACAGGCCGTGATCTCCATAGAGTGCTCGGTAGACCACCAGTTCTTCCTCGGTCTCACTATGTCGAGCACAGCCGATTACCTGGTAGTCCTTCCCTTTGTAATGACGATATCGTCCGTTGGGAACCATGAAGTTTCTCCTTGTGCGATCTATAGCCGTTTCAAATAACTTTTAATATTTGAGGCGTAGACTTACGCTGCGACAGTCTTAATAATTCAACTGGGAATTAATTGGATTCGCTATAGTATTCTGAAAGTGGAAATTGTTGTCGATAGGCGAACAAGGCAATACTTGTGGCCATTGCGGCATTCAATGAGTCGACTGCATTGGTTTGGGGGATCATGAGGGTGTGATGAAACGTAATGTCTGGTAATCCCAGACCCTCTTCTCCGACAAGCAGCCTGACGTGTTGAGGCCATTGCCACGTCGAAAGGTTTCTTCCCTTAAGATCTAGCGACACAACCCACCTACGGAGTTCATGATCAGTCAGATTTTGAATTTCCGGTCCTTCATCTATCGACAAATTGAAGACCGCTCCACTTGAGGCACGGATCGTCTTTGGATGAAACGGATTGGCCGCTTCCTGTAGCAATATAAGTTTCTGTACGCCAAAAGCCGAGCAACTGCGGATGACCATTCCCAGGTTCATGGGGTTGCCTAGCGGGCAAAGAACTTCCAATCCTTCCGGGGGAACGGAAAGGTCAGCCGATGAGACCTTTGGGGTTTGGCAGATTAAGAGGGGAAATACGGTTCCGACTGTATCAATCTTTTGAAAGAGTGCATCTGTTAGTTCGAACGACATCACGTGTCTTGGGAGTTTCGGCAGATCTGGGGTTTTTTCAGAGTAGAGAAGTTCCTGGCAAAGAGTTGGATGATGAGTCAACGTTTCTAGAACAATCTTTTTACCCGAGACCAAACATTGCCCATGTTTCTTAATCCCTTTACGGTCCAATAACGAGAGCCAACGTTTGATGTGGTTGTTGTTCGCACTTGTGATAAATCGTTGCCGATTGCCTAAAGTCTGTGAAAGTCGAGAGGGAGTAGTCTGAATACGAGGGGCCATAGATATGGGAAGACCGTCTTATTTTGAGTTCATTTTCAATGACAACAATGAACAGCATTCTAACAGAATCAGCATTCAGAAACTGGAGGTTTAGCCGATAGAGATCTATAGCCGTTTCACATAACTTTCGATGTTTGAGGCGTATGCCTTCGCGACGGCGGTCTGAATACAGCAACTGGAATTTCACTGGATTCGCTATGGAGCCATGATTCTCAATTCGTTGACCTGACGGGGTTTGGCTATGAGTCTTTGGCAAGGTGACAATGATGCGATTAAAGAAATAATGTTTTCGTAAGGGGAGAGATGGATGTTTAAGCTATGGTCTGGAAACGAGAAGAAGACGAGTCTAACAACACCAGAACATCTTCCGAGCTGTACATCTCCATCAGTCCATGAGCACGATCAAATAGCTCAGGTTACTGAGACATTAGCCAAAGTTTTGCGTTTATTAGGCCGGCATTCATTTGATCTTGATCACATGGCTGTTAACGATATTGAAAAAGACTTTGAACGGTGGGCAATGCACGTGCTTGTGGGAACCTCGATTGTGGAAAATGAGGAGCCATTGACTGACGGTCGACGGGATTGGGGGGGGCTCAATCAATTTGTCAACGCTCATCGACAACATGAAAAAAAGTACGTTTTGGAAAGTTTGGGAGATCTTCGAGAAGTCTTGTTAACCTTTACCCAAACCATTGGTCAGACGGTGCTCGATGACCAGGAAACCGATCGGCAAATGGTGCTGCATCTTGGCGGATTGCAAACGGCTTCAGAAACGAGCTCTGCCGAAGAAATGAAAAAGGCTCTGCTTCTTGCGGTGGACGGGATCAGCCAGGTCATGGTTGAACGAAAACAGCGTCAGCAAGCTCATGTCGAGATCTTGGGCTCAAAACTTCAAACCATGCAAGCAGAACTGGGGCAGGCTCGTGTCCAAATGACATTGGATCCGCTCACAAAGCTCTACAATCGAGCCGCGCTGGATACTCAGTTAGAGCGTATCGTCGGGCTCAGTCTGCTTGCCGGTTCAGCGGCCAGTGTCTTAATGATTGACGTCGATCATTTCAAACATGTGAATGACACCTATGGCCATCGAGCTGGGGATGCTGTGCTGCAACAATTTGCCGATCGTTTGGTATCAACGTTTCCGAGAAAATTAGATTTCATCGCTCGCTATGGAGGTGAAGAAATGGCGGTGTTGCTCCAGAGCGATGGATTGGATGTCAGCTCAAGAATTGCGGAACGGTTTTTAGAAACGATCAGAAGTAAGCCCTTTAAGCATGAAGGGCTAGAGATTCCGATAACCGTTTCCATTGGCTTGGCGGAACTCAACCCGGGGGAGTCCGTGGCTTCATGGATTGAGCGAGCAGACCGTGCGTTATATCAGGCCAAGGAAACTGGGCGTGATCGTGTCTGTGTGGCGTCCAAGACCTTAGCGATCTAAATGTTGGAATGAATGGGGTCTGCGTTACGCGCTTTCGGGTTGAGTCTCGTGTATCAGGCGAGGAGCGAGTATGGTCGTGGCTACGTGAAGTGGCCGTTCAATTTCTGCTGTACTGCCGATGTGCACTTGAAAAAAACTGGCGATTTCTGAAAGGCCTTCTGGAATTTGATTGATGATAGCCAGAACATCGTCAGCGCTGAATTCTAGCCATTCTTTTGCTGCTAAGACGGCCTCATACACGGCCTCTTCTGTCTCAGCATGACGACACCAGAGGTCCGCAAGGAGTCCTGAAAGCGCGACACAGCTCATGATGGCTTTTTGCTCTTCGGTGCATTCATGGCTGACATCTGGTTGATGACTGGCGCTGATGGCATTTTGAAATTCCTCTGGAAGTTGCCATGATTCCGCAATCCAACTCCCCATCTTGGCATGATCACATCCGAAGTACTGCTTTTCGAATCGTTGGAGTTGTGTGTGGTTGTCCTTCGCATCCATGGTTAATGTCCGTGTGACTTCTGGCGCTACCTCATTTAATGCCAGGAGCCCAATGTCTTGTAGGAGTGCACCAATAAATACCAACTCAGGGTCAGGGAGTTTGCACCAATGCCCTAACGTTCGACCGGCAATGCTTGCGATAATGGACCGTCGCCAAAATTTTGCATGGTCCATCCCGACATGTTCGGGATGGTTCATATCCTGACACAATCTGTAGAAGCAGAACGATAGTGCCAGAGAACTGACGGCATTCATCCCGAGTAACGTAATGGCTTGAGCAATGTTGGTAACGGTATGGCGAGTCCCACCATAATAGCTGGAATTGGCAATTTGCAGAAGTCGAGCCACCACTGCAGGGTCCTGACTCATTAGATCTGCCAGTTTCTCAATGTCGGCTTCTTCATTTCGACACATTTTTAATATCTGGGAAGCAATTGGCGGAAGGGCTGGTAGACTCAGTGACCGACGCAAGCGGTCAAACAGTGATCCATCTTCACCGGGGTGCCAATGTGAATCTTCAGCATGCGTCGTAGGCATTTGGGTGCGGTTGTCAATCAATACTGTATCCTCTAGCGTTCAAATGACGGTGAGGGTGTGCCTGCATATAGTTTCGGTGAAAAACGTTCAGGCTTAAGGGAATACAAGAACATATTGTTTTGACAGGCACATCTGTGAGACAGTTGTGAGCTTTGGTCGGTTCCTGTGAGATACTATAGCGAAACCAAATAACTTCCAACCGATTCAAATAAACCAACTTCAGCGCAAAACACCGCTTCATACGTACGGAAACTAATTGGAACGGCTATAGCGGATGTCAACTAGAGAGCGTATTCCAGACCCAGTCTGAAAGAAAGCCTGGGGCCGGGAAATCCAAGGTATTCTTCATACGCGGCATTGGTGAAGTTTTCAAATATTCCGAAGAGACGCCAAGCGGGTGTTGGACGGTAGGTGATCGCAAGGTCGGCTTTGACATACCCGCCTACCCTGTCTTCTTCTGTAGGAATTTGAAGGTCAAAGCGTCTGCCGATGACTCGGACCTGTGTACGCACGGTCCATGTTGATGAAGGATGAGCTGTCAGGATAACACCACCACTCCACTCAGGACGATTCCGAAGTGGATCCGGCGTGCCCTGGATCTCTGTATCAAGATATGTCACAAACCCTTTGACTGAAAGTCCAGTCAGCGGAGTGAACTGCGTTGACAATTCAAGGCCCTGGGTTTTGACTGTTTGAAGATTTACAAGGCGAAAGATATTCATCCTGGCTAATGCTGGGTCCAGATCAATGAGTTTTGAAAACCGATTGCGAAAATAGGTGAGTTCAATCTGCGGAGCTTCGTGACCCATGCTGTGGTAAATGCTGACGTCCCATCCTTGGCTACTTTCCGGCTGAAGCTGGGCATTCCCAATCGTCGGGTCGCCGAGGCTTGCCATGCTTGGAAGTTTAAAGCCTTCTCCATAGCCGGTGCGGACACGCGTTGAAGGTGTGATCTGATAACTCAGCGCGACTCTCGGGCT
>BQIU01000097.1 GCA_021603905.1 Nitrospirales bacterium | reverse complement strand
ACTCTCCTGCTCCATTGTGCTTTCCTTGCATTGGCGTATCCTTTCTCCGCCTGTTTGTGCAGGCAGGGTGTTGGTGATGCTTCACCCAAAAGGGTACGCCGCCCTCCATCGTTATTTCCACACTTATTTATTGTAGCTCAGTATTTGAAGCGGCTATAACAATGAACTCTGCGTTAAAATGTATTGCCCTTCAACCTGAGAGGTAAACACAAACAGCGATAGAGCATAGTTCAATTTGCAGTTGAAATGAACAAAATGATTGCAAAGTGCATTCTATATGATATAATTTGCAATACAATGTGTATTTTGTAGGAGGTATGAGGCAATGTCAAATGTAACTGTACAGTCTCGGGTTAAGCCAGAACTCAAGGAAAAAGCAGAGGCTGTATTTTCAGCCGTTGGCTTAAGCACGGCCGATGCTATTCGCATGTTCTTACAACAATCCGTGAATGTTGGAGGACTGCCATTTCGACCGACTGCGAAGCAACCGAATGATGAAACACTTGAAGCGATGGAAGAACTGACGCAAGGGGGAGGAAAGAAATTTCGAAGCACCAAAGAATTTTATAAAGACCTTGGCATTTAATCCATGTACAGTTTTACTCGGTCAACAAAATTTCGGCGTGATGCGCGTCGATGTCAACGCCAACACAAAGACATGGATAAGTTCAAAGCGGTCCATGAATTATTGATAACCGGAAAGCCACTTCCAGATAAAAACAAAGACCATCAGCTCATGGGCCATTGGAACAATTATCGTGAATGCCATCTTGAACCTGACTGGCTGCTCATTTACCGGATTAATAAACAAGAAAAGGTCATCGAATATATTCGAATGGGTAGTCATGCCGATTTGTTCAGCAACTAATTACTGGTCGCTCATCAAAATGGTGGTTACGATTCAAAGTCGCAAAGGAACAACTCCAACATCGGAGGTTATTTGAAATGGCGCGAGGCAAACTACTTCCTGAGGAGAATATGAGAGTCCTGGAAAAGCCAGGTCATTTCATTTGAAATGTGAGCCCGCTGGATTTGCGAAAGAAGAAATATGGTGCCGAGGGACAGAATCGAACTGTCGACACCAGCCTTTTCAGGGCTGTGCTCTGCCAACTGAGCTACCTCGGCACGAGGAATGACAAATTGCGAGGAGATAAAATGAGGAATCAGGCTCACTCGTCGAAAACTGATTCGTAATATGCAGGATTGTGTGGGCAAAATCAAGCATAGAAATATAGGAAATCGAAAATGCACCGTGCTGTTGAGTGCTTCGTTCTAATGTTATTCCAAGGATGTGATGCTTGACGGTCCTTTATATAGCGGGGTATTCTCAACGTCTATTCCCTCACATCGATACCTGACAAATATTAGTCAAGAATAGGGCAATATGGAAACTGAAGAAGAACTTGAAGTTCCTGATGAACAGTCTGAAGACCAGGATGATATAGAAGCCGTAGAGGAAGAAGAGGAAGTTAGTAACGAAGAGTATCTCCAGACTCTTCTCGAAACTGCGCGTGCGGCAGCCCGTCCACTCAGCATATTGACGGCTGCCAGCAAAAATAAAGCCTTGGAAGCGATGGCGGATGCTTTGGAAGAAGCGACTGAAGCCATTCTCGAAGCCAATGAAGAAGACCTGGAAAACTTTGGCGATGATCCAGCTCGTGCAGCGATGGCGGATCGTCTTAAGCTGACTCCGGAACGTATTACCGGCATGGCGAAGCAGATTCGCGAGATTGCTGCCTTGCGCGATCCCGTTGGTGAATCGGTCGGCTTTAAAAAACGCCCAAATGGCATGCGGGTGGGGAAAGTCCGTGTCCCAATCGGCGTGATTGGCATCATTTATGAGTCTCGCCCAAATGTCACAGCAGATGCCGCAGCCTTGTGCTTGAAGTCGGGAAATGTGTGCATACTGCGTGGAGGCTCAGAGGCAATTCATTCCAATACGGCCATTGCGAAGGTCTTGGTTGAGACTGCCAACAACACCGGGATTCCGGAGGGAGCCATTAGCTTTATTGACCGTCCTGACCGTGAGATCGTACTCGATCTTCTCAAAAGTGATACGTTCGTTGATTTGATCATTCCTCGGGGCGGGGAGTCGTTAATGGAAACCGTGACGACCAATTCCACCATTCCAGTGATCAAGCATGACAAGGGCGTTTGCCACATTTATGTTGATGCGAATGCCGATTTAACTCAAGCGCAAAACATTTGTTTGAATGCGAAAGTTCAACGACCTTCAACTTGCAATTCCCTTGAAAGCCTGCTGGTTCATGACAAAATCGCCAAAACATTTTTGGTCCCGTTGGGGAAAGCTCTGACAGAGGCTGGCGTAGAAATTCGGGGGTGCCCGAAAACCTGTGAAGTCTTGCCGAATGCCAAGCCGGCGCAAGACGATGATTTCGGAAAAGAATTCCTCTCGCTCATCCTCGCAATACGGGTAGTTAAAGATATGGATCAAGCTATGGACCATATTGAGACGTATGGCTCACGCCACACCGAATCCATTTTGACGAATGACTATAGTCGAGCACTTCGGTTTCTTCGGCAAGTCGATGCAAGTGCCGTCATGGTTAACGCGTCGACCCGACTCAATGATGGGTATGAGTTTGGTCTCGGGGCAGAAATGGGGATTAGTACAACTCGGTTACATGCGCGAGGCCCAATGGGCCTGGAAGATCTGACCTGTTCCAAATATGTGGTCTATGGATCAGGGCAAATTCGGGAATAGAATTCGTCATTCGTGAAGCGTATCTCGTCTTTCGTAGAAGAATAAGTCGCTCTTCTCACATCCTTTGTGCAATGTCATAATGCACAGCCAATTCGTTCATCCTCAACAAGACCAATCTCATCCTGATGGCACATGATTCGATTATCACATCCGTTCTGAGTCAACCTGATCTTTTTCTGCTTCTAGGCAATCGTTCCTACGCAGAGGATTTTGCTAAGGCTGGAGGACGTATTCAAACTCAACCGAGTGGGCACCTAGTTTTTTATGGGCCAACTGGTCGAAGGGTACTGCTGACTGACCCCGAAGGGCATCCACTTCATGAATGTGAGTGGGCTTCGGATGCACAGGGAAAAGACCAGTTCGTTTCTGCTCGCATGCAATTGGATTGGGGTCAATGGGTCGGAATCAAGCCTGGGCATTTGGTGTACGACACGCATCTCAATTTGTCATCACGACCGGGATGGGAAGCGATCACCAAGGATGACTTACGCACTATGGCCGCTCATGCGATGAATGTTTCACTGGAACAAATACAGTTTTTTTATCGTGATGAAGACATCGTGATTGACCCATCGGGGCAGGCTACCATTACTCAGAGGAAAGATGCCTTTTACATTTTACCGGATGGCCGTTTTGACCAGCCTCAATTCATGTCCTGCATGACCGCCATGCATTGGGAACATATCGACTATCTTCCCGTTGTTGAACTCTTTCTGTCTCTTTTGCCAGGAACCGGGAGTGCGGCGTTTGAGTTAATCCGAAGCTTGTATGACGATCAGAATCCTCACCATCCCTTACCGCTTCAATACCGAGGCATTCCTCCCTATCCATCAGAAGGAGCCTTTCGTCTCTTCAGCCAGTTTTTTACACCTTGGGCCCCGGGAGGCATAGACCCGTTACGGTTGTTCTTAGATCCATCGCGGTCGGAAGAAGTCACGTGGCTACCGTCGCCTCATCCTCCACTTAGATATATTGATCCGCCGAACCATCTCGGTATAACGGTTATTCAGGGGAAAGTCGTCAAGGTTACTCAATCGACGGACCCTACCGGCCTTTCCTACTTTTTCCCAAAACCAAGAGGACTGCCTCCTTGTGGACGAAGCGTTGTAACGTTCGACAAAAGCCTCATTCTTCAGGATGAAGCGCTGCGTCTTACTGTTCCAGTCAACGACACATGGGGTATTTCTGATGTTTCACAGCCTCAAGACTATCCAGCTTCGGTCCCTTCTTGGCGTTCCGTCTTTCCAAACGGCGTACCTCAGGTAACCGCCCTAGAAGCCTATTCAGCGGTGCTCCTATATCCTGAAGACGACCAAGTGATCGGCGAGCAGGAAAGTCAGCCATTTCTCTTTGATTACGTGGATGACCTTAGAGAGGACAACCCGCAGTTACAGACATCGATCCAATCTGCTCAACATGTTCTCATCGATGGATGTGATGCGGCTCTCAGTGCCTGCATTCAATTGGATAAAAGGAAAAATTCGACGGTGTTGTACCGGTGGGGACACCTTGCCCAAAAGCAAGCGCAAGCCCTTTGGAATCAATGCGCACGAACACAGCAATGGGCACTTCTTTCGACCATTCAGATTTTAACGCATCAGCAACACCTTAAAGCAACGCCGGAACAGTCGTACGACCTCATCTACCGCTGGACGCCTTTTGAACTCTTTGAACAGCCAACGCTTCTGGAACAAACATTCGCTTCCTACATGAAACAACTGACTGCTGGCGGAACACTCATTATTTCAGGACTGCCTATCTTCCAGGAATATGCCAGAAAGCTTCACATGACCATGGCCTATACGGAGTATGTTCAACAGCTTCCTACCTTTCGACTTCATCAAGCCATTCTCCCCAAAGCCAAGATTTATCAAGACCTTATGATATGTATCTTTCAAAAATAACAATCAGAAGGCCGTATACCAGAACGGAAAATAACCATCAAATGTTTCCCACATATCCCGATCCTAGATAGAAAATTTTAAATACCTCACATCTTAGGCCACAGATTTTTCTCGCAAACTCAGAATTATAATTATGAGGGAATGTTCAAAAAAGTCTTGGCTCATCTTCGGCCTGTTGCGCTCCCACGAACACTTCAATCTGCGAGGGACAGGGCCATGCGCAACCACGACAGGGAAATGCGAGCCAAGCCAGCAAGACCGCAGCCCTCGGCACGGTTATCTTTGGGGGTAGTATCACATGACACTCATTTTTTGTTGCAGAGGAATTCCCACCTGCAAGAACGATTATAGGTGCCCAAGTGACGAGCGGAGCGTACTGGCAATACGTGAGCACGGCACTCTCGCGCAGCCTCTTCATACGCTGCCGAATCAACTCACTGACGCAACGCAGACCCCCTCACAGAGAACTTCGTGGCGTTTGGACGGCAAAAGGGCGAGAACGCCGCTGGAAGCTTTTTTCAACATTCCCATACACCTTGACAGGGTACGTTCTGGCGAATAGGATAGGTCAACCTTTAACACTCATCCTGTGAGGTGAGTAAGGAGAGAAAAGACCTGTGGGCCATCTGCCCTTTTAGCTGACAGAAACCTTCTCATGATTGACGTGAGGAGGTTTTTTTTTGTGCCAGATTCACAAGACTCTATACGACTATGACTCCACCCTCACACCATGAACGAACCCTGATGGATCAGCAGGAAATGGGCAGAGCATTGACACGAATCAGTCACGAGATTTTAGAACGCAACAAAGGCGCACAGGGTCTGGCCCTTGTCGGCATTCGTACAGGTGGTGTGTATTTAGCTCAACGGCTTGTTAGTCGTATTCATGATATTGAACAAAGTGATGTGCCGCTAGGGGAACTGGACATTACACTCTATCGCGATGATCTCTCGACTCGCCGTGATCAACCAGAAGTGAAGAGGACGTTAATTCCCTTCAACATTGCAGATATGAAGATTGTGCTAGTCGACGATGTGTTGTTCACAGGACGAACAATACGTGCGGCCATGGACGCCCTGATCGACCTCGGACGGCCGGCAGAAATTCAATTAGCCGTATTGGTCGATCGAGGCCATCGGCAATTACCCATTCGTGCAACCTATGTTGGGAAAAGCGTTCCGACATCTGAAGATGAGCAAGTACAGGTATTTTTTGATGAAGTAGGGCAAGAGGATCGAGTGGCAATCGTGACGTTGTAAATGAGACGTATGCGATGGGAATAAAAAACAAAGATTTACTGAGCTTATCCTCGCTCACACCTGATGAAATCCATCTGATTCTGGAGACGTCTGAGTCTTTCAAGGAGGTAAGTGGGCGACAGATTAAAAAAGTCCCGGCCTTACGTGGCAAAACGGTCGTGAATCTATTTTTTGAACCAAGCACTCGCACTCGAACTTCCTTTGAGCTCGCTGCCAAACGACTGAGTGCTGATGTGATTAACTTTTCACCGTCGACCAGCAGTATCGTCAAGGGCGAGACCTTACTCGATACCGCCCGAAACATTGAATCCATGCAAGCCGATATTATCGTGCTTCGTCATTCATCTCCAGGTGCAGCTGAGACGCTTTCGAAGGGTGTTCGTTCGTCTGTGATCAATGCCGGAGATGGTTGGCATGAGCATCCGACCCAGGCGCTCTTAGATCTTTTCACGATTAAGGAACGTAAAAAAGAGATCCAAGGCTTGACCGTGGCCATTGTTGGCGATATTGCTCATAGTCGGGTCGCCCGTTCAAACATTTATGCCTTAACAAAACTAGGAGCGACCGTTCGAGTTGTGGCTCCCCCAACCATGATTCCGCTTCACCTCGACCGTCTCGGGGTTTCGATATTTTCGAGTTTGAGTGAAGGGTTGGAAGGGGCTGATGTGATCATTATGCTGCGTCTTCAGCTCGAACGGCTTGGCCAAGCCCTCTTGCCTAGCATACGTGAGTATGCACGGCTCTATTGTCTCACTCCAACACAGCTCAAACGTGCTAAACCGGATGTGATGGTGATGCATCCCGGACCGCTGAATCGCGGTGTCGAAATCGCGCCGGAAATTGCCGACAGTCCGTCTGCGGTCATCCTTGATCAAGTGGCCAACGGGGTGGCCGTTCGGATGGGCCTCATGTATTTACTTTCAGGGACAGGGCATGAATAAGAGATGCACCCAGAAGAACATAAACCGTACGACGATATCATTGGCGATTTCATTTCTTACTGACCTTTAATATTTCGGGATTTTCAGTTGGTGACACTATGAATGTCTTAATTTGCGGAGGAATGGTTATTGACCCTGGGCGGCATCATGAGATCAGCGATGTCTTGATTCGTGATGGGAAAATTCAGGCAATCGGGGAAAATCTGGTTGACCGTGAAAACGAGAAAGCAGAATTGCTGGTGATCAATGCCAACGGACTGGTCGTAGCTCCGGGCTTTGTCGATCTTCATGCCCATTTACGTGAACCGGGGTTTGAATATAAAGAAACCATTGAGACCGGAACAGCATCAGCCGTGGCAGGGGGGTTTACGTCTGTCTGTTGTATGCCAAATACCCAACCGGTCAATGATAGTCAAACAGTCACTGAGTTCATCTTGAGTAAGGCCAGAAAGGCGGGCAATGCTCACGTGTTTCCCATTGGAGCAATTACCAAAGGGTCCGAAGGCGCTGAACTAGCCGAGATCGGTGAACTCCATTCAGCGGGATGCGTCGCCATTTCAGATGATGGCCGTCCGGTGATGAATAGCCAAGTCATGCGGCGGGCCATGGAATATGCCAAGGCCTTTGATCTTCCCGTAGTTGACCATTGCGAATGTCTGCATCTCACTGACAGCGGCTGCATGAATGAAGGTTTTGTATCGACGGAATTAGGGATGCCGGGCATTCCAAATGCCTCAGAGGACGTCATGGTTGCACGTAATATTGCCTTGGCCGAGTTAACCGGGTCGCGGCTCCATTTGGCGCATTTGAGTACGGCGGGTTCGGTCCAACTAACTCGCCAGGCCAAAGCCAAAGGACTTCCGGTCACCGCTGAAATCTGTCCACATCATTTCTCATTAACGGATGAGGCCACTCGAGCGTTCAATACGAATGCAAAAATGAATCCGCCTCTTCGTACGGCCCATGATGTTGAGGCCCTCAAAGCTGGTCTTGCAGATGGAACGATTGATTGTATTGCGACGGATCATGCCCCGCACGCCGCACAAGAAAAACAGCTCGAATTTGACAAAGCGCCATTTGGTATTCTGGGGTTCGAAACTGCGCTGCCATTAACCATGGCCTTGGTTGATGAGGGGGTCCTGACTCTTGAACAGGCCATAGAAAAATTAACCAGCGCTCCGGCAAAAGTCTTTAGCTTGAAAAAAGGCACATTGGAAGTTGGATGTGATGCCGATGTGGTGCTGATCGATCCTGCCTTTACGTGGGTTGTCGATCCTGCAAAATTTCACTCCAAAAGCCAGAATACGCCATTTACCGGCTGGAATGTGAAAGGGAAAGTCATCAAGACAATTGTGGACGGAACAGTTGTCTATGAATCGAATTAAATGGTTACGCGTGAGAAGTTTCGCTGGCAATTTGTCGGATATATCTGCGAAGTCTTGGGACTGATGATTTGGGTCGGTGGTCTGCTCATGATTATCGCCGTGGTCATTCCTGCCGTGTTTAACTCCTTTGGCATGGAACAAGGTGGACGATTTTTGCGCCGTGTCTTTGATGGATATAGCCTTTTAACTCTTGGTATTCTTCTCTTTTTGGTTGTGATGGTGAGTCTTCGATATTGGCAGGCGACAGGATCATCACAGATGCTCTTTCCTGTCACTCGGACAGAAGTGATCTTGCTACTCGGAATGGCCATGACCACGAGTGTGATCATGGGCATTGTCGGACCCAAAACAATTGCTCTTCAGGAGCAAGCCTTTGAAGCCGTGAGTGAGCTTGAAAAGAAAACCGCGTACGATCAGTTTTTTCGGATGCATATGATCTCTCGCGCCCTGTATCTTGTGAATGTCGGTTTGGCTGCCGGTTTATTAGTGTCAAAACTTCGCCGTGTCCTCGTATCATGGTATACCTCAAGAGAACACATGCAGAATATCTCATCATAATCCCGGTGACGAAGACAAATATCATATGAAAAAAGCCCTCTTAGCACTTGCAGATGGAACCATGTTTGAAGGAATAGCACTCGGCTATACTGGAGAGACATCGGGAGAAGTCGTTTTTAATACGGCGATGACTGGCTATCAAGAAGTGTTAACCGATCCCTCCTATAAGGGGCAGATAGTGGTCATGACCTGTTCACAGATTGGTAACTATGGAATGGCCGGCGAGGATGAGGAATCATTACGCCCGTGGGCTGAAGGATTCATTGTTCGCGAAGCCTCGCAAATCGCAAGTAATTGGCGAGCAGAAGAATCTTTTTCGAACTACATGGTCCGCCAGAAGATCGTGGGAATTGAAGGCATTGACACACGGGCCCTCACTCGACACATCCGTGACCATGGCTCTCAACCAGGATTGATTTCTCACCTGACATTGAATCCTGACGAGTTAATTGAGAAGGCTCGCCACGCTCCATCTATTGTCGGGCAAGACCTTGTATCTCACGTCACCTGTCGAGAGAGTTATTCGTGGAAAGACGGGACAGGGGCATGGCCGACGGAAATTTCAGCAGAGCCACAGCCGAGTGAAAAGACACAGTCGGTCTCCTATAAAATCGTCGTGTTTGATTTTGGCGTGAAACTAAATATTCTTCGAAGATTGGTTGATGTTGGCTGTGACGTGCATGTTGTGCCAGCCTCGACCTCTGCGGACGCGGTGAAGTCTCTGGCTCCTGATGGCATTCTACTTTCAAATGGCCCTGGAGATCCAGATGCGGTTCCGTATGCGGTGGAAACTGTCCGGGCATTGATTGGATGGCGTCCAATTTTTGGCATTTGCCTGGGACATCAAATTCTCGGACTGGCCTTAGGAATGGAGTCACATAAATTAAAATTCGGACACCATGGGGCCAATCATCCGGTTCTCGACCTACGTACCCGAAAAGTTGAAATTACCTCACAAAATCACAATTTTTCGGTCGGGCCGCCAGGGTCGCATGACCTCGACAGTCAGGAACCAGAAATCTTTCAATCAAATTGGGGACAGGTTCAAATTACTCATCGAAGTTTAAATGATGGCTGTTGTGAAGGCATGCTCGGATTGGATACGCCGATTATGTCAACGCAGTATCATCCTGAAGCCTCACCTGGTCCACATGACTCAGCTTATCTCTTTCGCCAGTTTTTGGAAAAACTAATGCAACAACAGAAGACATGACGTACCAATATGTCCTTAAATACTCAGCTAGGTATTTGTGCAGAAACTCATAACTTATGTGATGTATGTCGCAATCCATAGAAGGCAAGCCTATTACGTGTGATGAACTTTTGCAGTAGCAAGGCTGATCAGAGGGAATCCTAGGACACGGGACAGCCAAGTTTTTGATACAATTAATGTTCAGGGTATGGTTCAGTTCCATTGCCTTTTTAAAATCCTGGTTACAGACGTCCTAGTGATCGTTATCGAATTTAATGGTGTATTAGTTAAAGGAAACGCATGGTTAAATTTTTCATCATTCTCTGCCTGTGCCTCAGTTTGACGGGCTGCATTAGTCAGCCATCTCTGTTCCCATCGATTGGACCATTACAGGAGTCCAAGGTTGCGGGTGATGGCGAGCAGAAAATCGTCATGATTACGGTCGAAGGTATGCTGACATCAGCGAAACCCTCAGGGTTTGTCGATCAATTATTCGATCGTCCAAGCCTTCCAGCACGTGTCAAAGAAGAACTGACAAAAGCGGGTGAAGATGAGCAGGTGAAGGCGATTATCCTCAGGATTAACAGCCCAGGAGGCACGGTTACGTCTTCAGATATTCTTTATCACGAAATTCAGCAGTTTAAGAAAATCCATCGCATTCCAGTCATTGCATCTATTGTCGACCTCGGAACATCTGGTGGATACTACCTCGCGGCGGCGGCTGACAAAATTGTGGCACATCCTTCAACCATTACCGGAAGCATTGGCGTGATCATGGTTACCATCAATGCCGAGGGATTACTCGAGAAAATAGGGGTCGAACCTCGAGCGATCACCTCCGGACCCAATAAGTCGATGGGTGCTCCATTTCGTGCCATGACGGAAGAAGAAGAAGGGATTTTCCAAGGGGTGATTGATTCAATGTATGAACAATTCGTGACGGTTGTGAAAACCGGACGCCCAAATCTTGATGAATCAGAAATTCGACGCCTAGCCGATGGTAGAATTTATACAGCGATGCAAGCAAAAGACATCGGACTCATTGATGACATTGGATACTTGGAAGATACCATTGCACTCGCCAAACAACAGGCCGGACTAAAGGAGGCGATGGTCGTCACCTACCATCGAGCTGGAGGGTATAAACATAATATTTATTCAAGCATGATGCTGGGGGGCGGAGAGATGCAGAAATTTCCAGATCTGAAACCTTCGTCTCTTCTCACGCTTTTGAATGGTAGCACCCCGCAGTTTATGTATATGTGGATGCCATGAGACGAGAAGTTTAAAGATAGAGGATCGATTATGGATAGGAAAATAGCCTCATATATCGGGGTTACGGTTTTGGTCATGCTGGGGTTTGTGCTTGATGGCTGTCAAAAGGCCCCGGGAACCGCCAGAGACCAGTTTATTTACATATCCGAAGAAAAAGAAATTGCACTAGGCTTATCAGCTTTTCGAGAAGTGCTGGCCAATGCGCCGCTCAGCACCGACCCAGACATCACGTTAATGGTCAATCGTGTGGGACGTCGTATTGCCGCCGCAGCCAACAAACCCTCGTATCACTGGGAATTTGCCGTGATTCAAGAGGACGAACAAATCAATGCGTTTGCATTACCAGGTGGAAAGGTTGCCATCTTTACTGGGCTGCTTCCGTACACCAAAACAGAGGCAGGACTTGCCACGGTGATGGCGCATGAAGTCGCGCATGCCTTACAGCGCCATGGGGCCGAGCGGTATAGTAGCGGGATCCTCGAGCAGATTGCACAAATCGGCACACTTGCAGGTGCGGCGGTGGGGGGAATCGATCCGGGCGTTGCTATCGGGGCCATGAGTGCCTATGGAGTGGGAGTTTCGTTGCCCAACTCGCGTAAACAAGAATCAGAAGCCGATTATATAGGCCTACAACTGATGGCCAAAGCCGGCTACGATCCGCGTGAGGCTGTGCCATTTTGGGAACGGATGAGTGGATGTCCACGGAAAATGATTGGGAAATTTTGCTTTCGATCAAATGCGGCAGTCCCGGAATTTCTTTCAACCCATCCATCGGATGTCACACGAATTAACCAGATCGAAGCCTGGCTACCGAGGGCGCTGGAATATTATCATCCTGACAACCCTGAGACACAAACAGACAGTGACATTGAACGTAAATCGAAAAACCTTCAAGACTCACGACTCTAACTTATATGCCACGACGAACTGATCTTCACCGAATACTGCTTATAGGCTCTGGCCCCATTGTGATTGGCCAAGGTTGCGAGTTTGACTATTCCGGGACACAAGCCTGCAAGGCGTTAAAAGAAGAAGGCTTTGAAGTCATTCTGATCAACAGTAATCCAGCCACGATCATGACCGACCCGGACCTTGCGGATCGAACCTATATCGAACCCATTACCTGTGAAGTGGTCGAACGCATTTTAGAGCGTGATCGTCCGGATGCTTTGCTGCCAACAATGGGAGGGCAAACGGCACTCAATCTGACCGTTGAATTATTTCAAAAAGGTGTGTTGGAAAAATACGGAGTCCAAACCATCGGTGCGTCCTATGATGCCATTCAGAAAGCGGAAGACCGCGAACTTTTCAAAGAAATCATCCAACGTATTGGCCTCAAAGTTCCTCTAAGCGGATCCATTCGCTCTCGACACGAAGCGATTCAACTCATAGAAACGATTGGATTTCCGGCCATCGTCCGTCCATCCTTCACCCTTGGCGGAGCCGGTGGAAATATCGCGTATAATCGCGAGGAATATGAACAATTTGTTGAATGGGCACTTGTGACAAGCCCGGTGAAACAGGCTCTGATCGAACAGTCACTGATCGGGTGGAAAGAATATGAATTAGAGGTCATGCGTGACCTGAAGGATAATGTCGTCATCGTGTGTCCAATTGAAAACTTTGATGCCATGGGTGTGCATACGGGAGACAGCATTACCGTGGCCCCGGCCATGACATTGACCGACAAAGAATATCAACGAATGCGAAATGCTGCGGTTCGTATTATTCGAGAAATCGGTGTGGAAACGGGCGGGTCCAATATTCAATTTGCCGTCAATCCAAAAACTGGAGATCAAATCGTCATTGAGATGAATCCGCGAGTATCGCGAAGTTCTGCCTTAGCATCAAAAGCGACTGGATTTCCCATTGCGAAAATTGCCGCAAAGCTTGCTGTCGGCTACACCCTTGATGAAATCACCAATGACATCACCAGGGTCACGAAGGCGTCCTTTGAACCGACAATTGATTATGTGGTGGTCAAGATTCCTCGGTTTACCTTCGAAAAATTTGAAGGCAGCGATCCAACACTGACGACACATATGAAGTCCGTCGGTGAAGCCATGGCGCTTGGCGCGACATTTAAAGAAGCCCTGCAAAAAGCTATTCGTTCTTTGGAAACTGACCGGTTCGGGCTCTGTTCATTATATGGATTGGATGGACTCTATCAAACGAATCAGACGGCTCAGACGGATCAAGAAGTGATGACAGAGATTCGTGCTGCGCTGCAAACACCAAACGCTGATCGCATGTGGCAGATAGCTGATGGATTCCGTGTTGGCTTGTCCGCTGATGAACTCTATGCCATCACGCATATTGATCGGTGGTTCCTTGAAGAAATTCGTCAACTCGTGGAGTTTGAATGTGCCATTGTTCATACACGCCCTTCAATCACGGCGGATCTGTACAAACGAGCGAAGCAACTGGGATTTGCCGACGCGCGTCTCGCACACCTCTTGAAGCAACCTTTGAAAACCGTGCAAGCGTTAGCTGACAACCCCGGTTCGCCTCTGCATATTACGTATAAACGCGTTGATACCTGTGCGGCAGAGTTTGAAGCACACACCCCGTACCTCTACTCAAGTTATGGGACGGCCTGTGAAGCGCGACCCACAGATCGAAAGAAAGTCATTATTTTAGGTGGCGGTCCCAATCGAATTGGGCAAGGGATTGAGTTTGATTATTGCTGTGTGCATTCTGCCATGGCCCTTCAAGAAGAAGGCATTGAAACGATCATGGTCAACTGTAATCCTGAAACGGTGAGCACGGATTACGACATTTCAGACCGCCTCTACTTTGAACCGTTGACCATGGAGGATGTGTCACACATTCTGGAGGTTGAAAACCCCTTTGGCATCATCGTGCAGTTTGGCGGACAAACACCATTGAAACTCTCGTGGTCGTTAGCCGAAATTGGTGCCCCGATTTTGGGAACCAGCCCAGATGCCATCGATCAGGCGGAAGATCGAAAACGATTTGGCGCGTTAATCAATGAATTGAATTTACGACAACCGAGAAGCGGGATGGCTCAAAGTCACGATGAAGCCCACCATATTGCAGAAACCATTCAGTACCCGGTCATGGCGCGGCCCTCCTATGTATTAGGTGGTCGTGCGATGCAGATTATTTACGATGCCGACTCACTTGCACGGTATCTCCATATGCATGCTTTCAATCTCGAGCAACACCCCATATTGATTGATCACTATTTGGATGGAGCCATTGAAGTTGATGTCGATGCCATATCTGACGGTCAACAGGTTGTGGTCGCCGGGATTATGGAACATGTCGAAATGGCTGGGATTCATTCCGGAGATTCCGCTTGCTCATTACCACCTTACTCGTTAAAGCCCTCAATCATTGAGGAAATTACGATACAAACCATTGCGTTGGCAAAGTCGTTGAATGTTGTAGGCCTCATGAATATCCAATTTGCCGTTCAGGGTGATCAGGTTTTTGTCTTAGAAGTCAATCCACGTGCATCACGTACGGTCCCATTTGTCAGTAAGACCATTGGCGTGCCGTTAGCAAAGCTCGCGACCAAAGTCATGCTTGGACAAACCTTAGCAGAATTACAATTTACTGAAACTCCGACACTGACACATGTGTCGGTGAAAGAGGCGGTGTTCCCATTCACCAAGCTTGGAGCCATGGATGTGTTGTTAGGTCCAGAGATGCGTTCGACAGGGGAGGTCATGGGCATCGATGGTGATTTTGGTTGGGCTTTTGCCAAATCTCAGGCCGCGGCAGGAAATTCTCTGCCCAAATCCGGAATAGTTCTATTAAGTGTCAAAGACAGCGACAAGCCTGGA
>BQIU01000096.1 GCA_021603905.1 Nitrospirales bacterium | reverse complement strand
TGGTTAAACCGTTTTCGATGGCAGGCCTGGGAATTCTATTTTTTGAGTATGTCTTCGCCGGGTGGGTTGAACCGCAAACAGCCAAGGAATATATCGCTGGAATGATTCTCCTGGGGGTGGCGCCCTGTACGGCGATGGTGTTTGTGTGGAGTCAGCTGACGCGGGGAGATGCGGGGTATACGCTGGTGCAAGTGTCTGTTAATGATCTGATCATGGTCTTTGCGTTTGCCCCCATCGCAGCCTTTCTTCTTGGTCTCACCGATATTATTGTGCCTTGGGAAACGTTACTGCTGTCTGTTGTGCTGTATGTTGTGATCCCTCTCCTGGCCGGCTATTTCACCCGTCGTATTCTTAACAAAAAGGATGACAATGGTGAGGCCCTGCAGCATTTTGCCAAGTATCTTGAGCCTTTTTCAATGATTGGTCTTCTGGCGACGGTCGTCGTGCTCTTCGGGTTTCAGGCTCAAACCATCCTTGACCAGCCATTTGTCATTGGCCTTATTTCTGTGCCTTTACTCATACAAAGCTATGGAATATTCTTTTTGGCATATGGGTGGTCGTATCTATGGGAAGTGCCGCATAACATCGCGGCCCCTGCGGCGTTGATCGGTACATCGAATTTTTTTGAACTGGCTGTGGCTGTGGCGATTAGTTTGTTTGGGTTACAGTCCGGAGCTGCATTGGCCACGGTCGTCGGGGTCTTAGTCGAAGTTCCTGTGATGTTGACATTAGTCGCGTTTGCGAATAACACTCAGGGTCATTTCACGCACTCCGTGCATCAAAATTTGGACAATCCTTCTCTGACAACGAAATAATGGATGTCTCAATATAGATTGCGACGACTCCAATGCAGGGTCATATTTTTTGACCTGAAGAAATAGTGGATGGTCATGAGTGATACTGAAAACAATCACCTTGAATCAACCGTAATCTGTCCTCATTGCGAAACGCAGAAGACTGAGATTATGCCTAGAGAGGCTTGTCAGTATTTTTACGAATGTGCAGGATGTCAATCGATGCTGAAGCCTCACACGGGGGATTGCTGTATTTTTGTTCATATGGGACAGTCCCGTGTCCTTTCGTCCAGAAGCTCTCGAGGTAATGAAACCACGTCCCTGGTTCGTGTGCTCGCTAATTCGAGCGTAATTTCCATCGAATGGTCGACCACGAAGATAGGCTCGATTTCACCAATTTCTTGAAGAGCTTTCTTGCCTTTTTTCAACGCTCGGCAATAAGCCGTCTTTTTTTCCTATTCACTCATAACTGGTCTGGATTCTAAATTGTATCGAGGTCAGAAGTTTGTGAAATCGAGGTAGCGAGAATCGGAAGATCTAGCGGGGCAGTGGGGGCCTTTGATAAACGTGAAGGCCTCCCTTGAAGAACATATTCGACAGGACTGCCCCACTAGTAGAATGAAGACTGGTTGCTCAGTGATAAGTCGTAAGGTGAGTCGATCGCTGAGCAACCGCAACTCCAAAGACCCGACTCTTCGAGAGCTGCACCCAGTCAGGACGCTGGATCCTAAGAAAGGGTAATTACATTTTACTCCCCAATAGGTTACTGGTTCAAGTCATCCCCGAATGGTTTTGTGAATCAACTAAGGCATGACAACGTGTTTTGAGGTACCCAAGTTGTTCGAAAAGTACGAGATGACGATCGTTATACATTCCATATTAGATGGCCCAGGGTTGTGATGTTTGTTGATATTTTCCACACACAAACGAGTCACAACATTGAAGAACAGAGGGATCGTCTCGCTATGATTTTTGAACGATTTCCTTGTATTTTTTCTTCATTGTCTGTAGCTACTGATCGTTCATGTGTTCGATTCAAAGACTCACTTGAAGTGACCGACAATCAAGTGGTACTGGATATGATCACGAGGGAGTTCGATGTCGCTTATATCACGAGTCATTCTGTTGCTTGTGTGTTGTCTCATGCATCTCTGTATTTCGACGAGTACGGTGTGGGCCGGCCCTGTGTTTCTTAATCGGCAAGCGTTCCCTATGCCTCTAGCTCTCCATGAGATGGGCCCTTTTCACAATAATTATCTTCGAACATTTGAAGTGTGGACTCAATGGAATAATGATGCGAATGATCCCGTTCAAATGAATATTCTCTTCACGTTTTATGATAGTGATTCTGGCGGGTCAAGAATGGGAGAAGATGGTAAAGATGATATCTTGATGAGCGTCATGCAATCGGTCACCATTCCTGGGCAAGTAAGTAATTGGGGGAAAACCTTTTATCTCACAGCCATTGGCGGAAAAATCAATCAAGGCTTTGACCACCTTGAAGAAGGTGCTGGCCTTGAACTCTATCTGGATGCACAGGTGACATCCATTCAATATATCTCTACGGAGTAAACGTTCCTGCCATTTTACTCCCATTTCCTCTTTCATGCCTCTTGACCGGAGATGCACGGACTTTTTGTACGGTGATGGTGTGCGTTGCTGATCGCTTGCTCACCCCATATGTGAATGGTTAGGGTGAAACCCATTGAACGAATTAACGAAAGATCATGGTTATGAAAATATCGTATGCCACTAATTTTGCTATGAGATATCTGGGGGCACTCTGTTGTCTGCTCATCTTCATTCCTCTCGAGGCTGAGGCGTTTCTGATTACGAATGGTGACTTTGAGTTGGGTGATCTATCCGGCTGGACGGTTTTTGAAACACCGAATGGTTCACTAGGCGGTGAAGGATTTCCCCGTTGTGTCGACTTTGACATCACGGGACATGGTCTTGTGTCGAAAAGCGCCGTGTTTAAGGTTGGGCAACAACAGTATCAAGCGGAAGGGCCTTCTTTAGCGGGTGGCGGAATTTATGCAACTCTTCAATTAGACGGGGGGCGCATTGTATTGGCTGCCGATATTGCTTCTTCGTATTTCTCGCCGAACGATCGCCGAAATTTGGCCGGAGGACTCTTTGAGTTGTTAGTCGATGGGGAGGTTATTGCGAGTCATGACTTCGGTCCAATTCCAACTGCAACGACACAGCATGAGCGGTTGGAAGGCACTGCCTATATTTCGGCAGGTATGCATGAAGTGCGTATTCGCATTCAACGTCCATTTAGAAGTCTTTCCCCTGATCAGGCACCGCAACAATATCTTGATAATATTCAGCTAAATCTATTCCCTCACTAGTTCTTTCCCTTCGTTATCAGTCCTAATTTATTGCTCCCGACGTTTTTCTGGAATGATGCCATGAACGGTATTGCTGAGTGTTAAGTCAGGTGCACCATATACCGATAGAAGAAAGAACATCTATTGGTAATGGCACAAGACGGGATTGGAAATGGTCATATCTGAAAAGAGAGTCAATGAGCAGGTCATCATTGAGAAATTTGTCGGGTGTTTCGATCAAAATGCTCGGCAGGATTTTAAATGGAGAATTGACACGGCTGTCAACGACGGTCTTCGTTTTATCATCTTGAACATGACGGAAGTTTCATTTATTGACAGCGCAGCGTTGGGATGGCTGGTACTCTCACAGCGGCGTTTTCAAAGAATCCATGGGAAGTTGTGTATTGTGGCACAACAGGGATTTGTTCGAGACATTCTGGATTTGACTGAAATATCCGAATGGATTCCAGTATTTGACTCCGAGGACGAGGCGATTTCATCCATTCCTACGGTTACGGCATAAATGATTCGGTACAAGCAAAAACCTGGGTGCAGGCATCCGTTTGTTCGACGAGCTGTGAGATGACGACGAACTCCAAAGAGCGACGTGATGGATTTCGAGCGCGTGTGGTTGAGGGGCTGAACCTTGACTCGGAATTGCGTTGTAGTAAAAATAAAGCTTGGCCCAGTAAGACGCTGAACCTCAGCCTCAACGGTTGCTTGTTAGAGTTTTCTAAAGATCAAGTGCCTTCGCTTCACGTTGATGAAAAAGTATCAATCAAGCTCTGTTGCCAGGAAGATAGTGTCTGGGTTCCTGGTGTGGTCAGGCATCAACGGGCCGACAGGGTTGGAGTCCATTTCCCTGAATTCATGCACGCAAGCGCCAAGTCAACTGAACAGATTATCTTTCGTATTTTGCGAGCCGTTGAACGAGGCTGGCTTCGTCAGAACGCCAAGTAGTCTTTCTCCGCATTTCTCCCACTCCCTATAGTGTCCCTTCTCTTCTTTTGTTCTGAATCTGAAATACAGAGATCTTGATCATCAAAAGTACTGCCGCTCGTCGAGCGCGGGTCTATGCTTTGTGTGGACGATGCGGGTGTGGAGAAGATGCCCCATTTTTCTTAGTATTGGACGTGATCTTTTTGGGGCGAGGGGGCGAGTGTGGTTGGTGTAGAGAGAGAGTACATTCCATACGCGGAGATTCAGCATCCACTGATTTGTATAGATGAATCTCGGTGATGCGATTATCGTTGATTCCCAGGGCATTGCAGATGGCATCTTGGGAGATTTTAAGCCCTCCGTCGAGATCTCTTCTCAGGGCAGTCGTAAAATAAAACCAGACAGAGAGTGTGAGAGAATGGGTTTTGAGGTTATCTTGGAGAGCGGTACGGTTTGGAGAGGATGTCAACGTGGACAGGATTTGTTGCGCGACCATAGTTTTATATTGTCGACTTTTCGATGAAAGAATGCGCCGTCCATTGACCGTTGCGTACTGCTGATTGATGCTTGGAGGAATAGGGAGTGTCAGGAAGAGTTCTTGAGATGTCACACGAAAGGGAATTGAGGAAGCAGTTCCGGGGAGTGACAGGATCAAGGGTCGTCGCGTTGTGCTTCGTGCGAGGCCTTTACCAGGACGTGGAACTCGTCCTGAAAGGTCTTCTAAGCTATGAATACGTATGGGGTTTGACACGAGGGAGGAATACGAAATGATGGAACGAATGTAAATGCTGCTGATTGTTTCAAGAACGCAAAACCCCAGGTGTGTTGATCACAGAAGATTCAACAGCTTGCTCTGAATCTCTTCAAATTTTTCTGCATTCTTCATGACGAATCGCCGCCAATCCGATGGATTCCATATTTCAAGGCGGTGGTACATTCCGACAATCACAATTTCCAAATCATCTTCCAGGGGAATGGTTTTCCTCAGACGTCCAGGGATTAAGATTCGACCGGCTTTATCCATGTCTGAAGATGCTGCCTCAGCAACAAGGTAATGCATGAAGAGTCGACTTTGATCTTCATCGCACGTTTCTCTGGCTCGTTCGAGCACCTTTTGCCATTCGCTCGGTGAATAGGCCGAGAGCGGTAAATCTTGCCCTTTCAAAAAGACAACACCTCCCTCACCTTGCGCCTCTAATTGTTCGCGAATAGGGCTGGGGACGAGAAATCGTCCTTTTTCATCGAGCTTACATGGGTATTGTCCGGCAAACACCCCAATGGCCTCCAGAGCAAAGCAATAATCGTTCAGCTAAATCTACCTAGGTCATAGCATATCGTATGAAATAAAAATGTCAAGTAGTTTTGCTTGAGGACATCTGCTCATTAAATCCTAGGGTTTTTACGTGATTTCTGCAAGAAAGCCATGTCGCTCACTCAAAGTATTCGTGCCAGTGTGACAACATAGACGTCTCCCGACCCGGCTTTCCGAATGGTTTTGGCACATTCGTTGACCGTCGTGCCGGTAGTAAAGACATCATCGACCAGCAGTACTGTTTTCCCTTTGATTGATTCAGGCGAAGTGACTGCAAAAGATCGACGGAGATTTTTGAGGCGGTCCTTACGTGAAAGAGCGGTCTGTGGTGTGGTTTGACGAGTTCGAATCAATGTCGTGAAGGTCAGCGGAATATGAAAGTGCGTGCTTAGCCGATGGGCAAGCAGTAATGATTGATTGTACTCCCGCTCGCGTAAACGAGCGGAATGCAGGGGGACTGGCATAATGAGATCAATGGGAGGGAGCGACCTTAATGACGAAATCATCAGGCGAGCCATTGGGCCAGCTAAAGAAATCTTTCCGTAGTATTTCAGTAATCCAATCGCTTCTTTGAGGGGAGATTGATAAGGATACAATGTCCAGGCTTGGGTAAAGGCTGGAGGGCGTGTTCGGCAGGCGCTGCAAGAATGTTTCGGGCTGTATCGCAAGGCCATGTGCGAAGCAAAGGGGAGAGAGCAGCGAGGACATGACGGGCCAATTATTGGATGGATGGTGTTCCAACATGATCGACAGAAAAATGGAATAGGGTCACCCCAGAGTAGACACTTGCAACTTGCACAGTTGACGGGAAGAAGTGCATGAGAGAGTTGACGAGCGAGTGTCTGGGATTTGGCCGTGAAGGAGTATGTTAGCATTGGTGATAATTCAACCTGTTTTAGTCTGCAGGTGTAAACACGGAATTCCTGTTTCTTTTCGTTGTGAGAACGGGTTTTCCTGTGATATACGAAGTGAGGCTGATACTTGAGTAGATTAGGCCACTGTTTTTGCACGAGTCAAACGGTGTATGGCTTGATAGAAGGCAGGCATGTGTCGTGGTGACGTTTCAACATGTTGTCAAACATTATGTTCGGGGCTCTTCGGTGATCACGGCACTGTCCGATGTGTGCCTTGAAATAACTGCGGGACAATTTTTGGCGATCATGGGTCCAAGCGGTAGTGGGAAGAGTACGGTTTTAAACCTTATTGCGGGATTGGATGTCCCGACATCTGGAGACATCTTGCTCAAAGGTCAATCCACACGTCAATTTGGAGATCGAGAATGGACAACTGTTCGCAGAGAGTGGTTAGGAATTGTCTTTCAAGCGTTTCATCTTGTGCCTGGCCTCACGGCAATGGAAAATGTTGCTCTTCCTCTCCGTTTGCAAGGTAAACCGTCACGCGTGATTCGCCAATCTGTTGAAAATATGCTAGAAATTGTCGGGCTTCAAGGACGTGCCCAGCATCGGTCGAGTGAGTTGTCAGGAGGCGAACAGCAGCGGGTGGCCATTGCACGTGCATTTGTCCATGCCCCCAATCTCATTTTAGCGGATGAACCCACGGGTAATTTAGATTCTCAGAATGGTATGGAAATCGTCTCGCTTCTGAAACGCTGCTCTCAAGAATTTGGTCAAACGGTTATTCTTGCCACACATTCTGAAGCTGCAGCCGCAGCGGCTGATTTCCAACTGACATTATGTGATGGACATTTTTCTTAGTAGCCGTTTGAGTTAGATCGAAACGATAAAGCGCCAATTTGTACTATATTTTATCCAATAGGTGATATGACACGTCAATCATTGCCAGTTATAGCCGATTCAATGATTTTTCGTACTTGGATATCGCGTTGAAAGTCATTATGGTTTAGATGGAACGTATTTGTATTCGCTATAATCCAATCGGGTATAACCTTCCGACGTTTGATACGTCTGACTTCGTTGTGGAAGTCTGAATAGTTAAATGAGAAATTAAATTGGATTCGCTATAACTCCATGGATCTTTCAACAACCATCGCTGGTGTGCACTTTCCAACCTGTCTGATGAATGCGTCTGGTGCTCGATGTGTAACGGAACACGATCTGCACAAATTAGGAAATTCTCATGCCGGGGCCATTGTGACGAAGTCGATGACGCCGCACGAACGAAGTGGGAATCCTGAGCCTCGTTATGTTTCATTTGACGGGGGGTCTATTAACTCGATGGGGCTTCCCAACCTCGGCTATCAAGCCTATGCCCAGTTGATTCCAGACCTTCGTCAGTACAAGAAACCTGTTGTCGCAAGCATTGCCGGTCTCAAACCTGCCGATTTTCTTGAAGCGGTTAAAGCGATCAACGTCGCGAAGCCCGATCTTATGGAAATCAACTTGTCTTGTCCTAATATTCCCGGTAAACCGCAAATTGGCTATGACTTTCAGGCATCTGAAGAATTGCTCATGAAAATTCGTGATCTAGCCGTTCCCCCCATTGGAGTCAAGTTGCCTCCATATTTTGACCCTGTCCATCATGAAGCCATGGCCGAAGTCCTGACCCGTGTCGGGGTCTCGTTTATTTCCGTCATTAACTCTGTGGGAAATGGACTCGTGCTTGATGCTGAGACGGAAACCGTGGTGATTAAACCAAAAGGCGGATTCGGGGGGCTTGGAGGACGAATCATTAAACCCGTGGCCTTAGCCAATGTTCGAGCCTTTTGGAAATTAGTCGGCGAGAAGATTCAGATTATTGGTACTGGAGGTGTTGAGACAGGCCAGGATATATTCGAGCATCTCTTGTGTGGGGCTTCGGCTGTGCAAATCGGCACAGTCCTGGTAGATGAAGACGTGAAAGTCTTCGAACGCCTCAAGCACGAATTAGCTGGCTGGCTTCGTAAAAAAGGATATGATTCGGTAGCCGAATGTCGCGGAAAGCTAAAAGCATTGTAAGGTACGAATTCGATGCCAGATGTGGTTATTTTACCATCGATCCTTTAGGGATTAGGCGAAGCGCAAGAGCTTGGCGAAGGAGTTGGGCCACATTTCGAACGCGGAGACGGCGCATTAGATTGAAACGATGAACCTCCACGGTTCGAACACTGATATCGAGCCGTTCCCCGATTTCACGATTGGTGTAACCCTGTGCGACAAGCCGGAGAATTTCTTTTTGTCTGGTAGTTAGGGACTGCTCGTCATTCTGGTGTGCTGGAGGATTCACATCTTGATCCCGTCTAGAGGGCTGGGTTTCGGTCACGCTTGACCACTTAAACTCACGCATCTTTGTCTAGTTAATTTACCATAAGCTTATATCCTGAGACAACACTCTATGTACGCAGTGTTTACGGCTACATTCCTGCTTGTCCGAGAACATCTCAGGCAACGTCCAATTCGCACGAGTTTGACCATTTTGGGGGTTGCGATCGGCGTCTCGGCCTGGCTGGCAATTCGCTTGGCGAATGGCGAAGTCTTTCGATCATTCGAAGCCTCTGTGGAAACCGTGGTTGGTGAAGCCTCAATTCAGGTTTCTGGTCAAGACGGTGATCTTGATGAACGTCTTTTACGCACTATCAGGACGCATCCAGCTATAGAGGCAGCCCATCCCGTACTTCAGACTTTGGCTTCAGCTAAGAGAGAAAACTCCCGGGAGCACCAGATCTCTATTCTTGGCCTGGATTTGCTTGAACTGGCCAATATGGATGGAGTGAATTTCTCTGAAGTAGAGGAAGAAGAACCTAATCTTGAGTTCCTGTTGTCCATGGATTCAGTTTTTTTAGGGCATGGATTGAGTCAAAAAATGGGATGGGAGGTCGGTGATATTCTTGAGATCGATGTTGGGCAACAAAATGTTCAATTGGTGATACGCGCCTTTCTCACCCCTTCCAGTCCCACCCGTCGACAGTTGGATGATATGGCTGTCCTCGATATCGCCGCTGCACAAGCATTATTTGGTTATGCAGGCCGATTGACCCAAGTCAATCTTGTTCTTTCAAAGCAGGCTGACATTTCTACCGTGATGGAAGAGCTCAAGGCGATGCTTCCGTCTAGTACGAGGCTGACTCGAACGAGTCAACGAACACAACAGGTTGATGCAATGGTGAAGGTTTTTCAGTTCAATTTGACGATGTTGAGCACCGTAGGGTTGTTGGTCGGTCTCTTTCTCGTCTACAACGCGATGTCTTTTTCTGTCGTGCAACACCGTCGGGAAATAGGAATTTTGCGTGCTATTGGTATGTCACGAGTTCAGATTAGTCTGGTTTTTGCTTGCGAAGCCATGGTGGTGGGCTTGGCCGGAGGACTTGTCGGGTGCGGTCTTGGCTTCATCATGGCACAAGTGCTTTCATCTCTTGTTAGTCAAAGCGTGACAGATTTGTATGGTGTAGTCACGGCTGATGTTGTGACGTTATCTTTATCCATGGTGGTTGAAGGTGCAGGTCTGGGGCTTGTCGTGGCGCTCATAGGAGCGCTTCGCCCCTGTTGGGAGGCCAGCGGAACTATTCCAACTCAAGCCTTAGCCCCTGGGGATTATGAAGAGGTGACAACGCGGCGCGGCGGATTTTGGGCATGGGTGGCTTTAGGGCTCTTTGGATTTGCGGGAGTGTTGAGCCTCTTCCAACCGCTCTGGGGTGTTCCAGTTTTAGGATATGCGGCGGTGTTTCTGATGTTGCTTGGTTTCACATTATTGGGCCCGCTTCTTATTCGCAGTTTACAGGTATTTACGTCGGCTCGTGCATCTGGTGAATGGAGTGTGGCCAGTGCATTGGCTGCCGAGCAACTGGTTCGGAATCCCGGGAGAAGTAGTGTCACGCTGTCTGCGTTGGTCATTGGCCTTGCGATTATGGTGGGTGTGGGAGCCATGATTCAAAGTTTTCGGTATACGGTAGAATTGTGGATTGACCAAACCATGGTGGCTGATGTGATTGTTGCGCCGACCTTGTGGTGGGAGGGCAGTGATCGCGACAAAGAAGACGCGAGTCTTTCGTCTGATTTGCTAGGCATCGCACGGGACATTCCAGGTGTGACGGCTATTGATCCATATCGTGAAGTGCAAGCTTTGGCCGAAGGCGTTCAGGTTGCGTTGGTGTCTCGCGATATTCGCCTGCATGCTGAACGCAGCCAGTATTTATTCGAATCAGGTGATTCTGACACGATTTTGAATCAGATGGTCAGTCTGAATGGCGTGATTGTTTCGGAGGTGTTGGGCGAACGCCTGGGAGTGCAGCGTGGAGATGTCGTGCGCATTGCGACTCCTGAAGGCCTCAAAAAGTTTTCCGTCCTGGGAAGATTTTATGACTACTCGACAGATGGTGGAAAGATCGTCATGGACCAGAGTGTGTATCAGGATTTTTGGGCAGATCACGAGGTCAGTGTCTTGGCCGTTTATCTCCAGCCCGGAACGGAATTGGCGAAGACACGCAAACACATTGAAGATCTTTTGGGTGTGCGGCAGCCTGTCACCACAATCAGTAATGGAGAGCTCAGAGCGGAAATCTTAGAGATTTTTGATCGTACGTTCCGTGTAACCTATGTCCTAGAGCTGATTGCACTCTGTGTGGCGGTGTTAGGCATCGTGAACACGTTGATCACGGCAATTCTTGAACGACAGCGGGAAATGGCGACGTTACGTGCACTTGGGGCCAGTTCACCCCAAATTCAAAAACTGGTGTTTTGGGAATCAGGGTATCTTTCAGCATTAGGCGCTATTCTGGGTGTAGCCGGAGGGTTAGCGTTATCGATTCTTTTAGTAAAAGTTATTAACAAGCAATCTTTTGGGTGGACGATTCAACTAATGATTCCATCGATAACCATTATTGAAGCTGTCTGTGTCGCCGCTGTCGCTGGTCTACTGGCTGGATACATTCCTGCTCGTTGGGCCGCAAGACAGCCCATTGCAGAGGGATTACGATATGAGTAGCAACCCGAATGCTTGGATGTGACTCTTCTTGGTTTCCCCTTTCCCTTTAACATGATTAATGGCGGAATTGCGGAATTGCTGTTATACTGAAACCATGCAGAGTAAAGTCACTATCAATGAACGCGGTGCTCTTACTATTCCAGCCAGAATGCGGGCGACTCTTGGAATCAAGGCCCATGACGAGCTGATCATCGAGGACACCGAACAAGGCTTACTATTACGTCCCGCCTTCAGCGTACCCATTGAAATCTATACCGAAACACGAATCAATGAGTTTGCCAGTGAGGAAGAGGCTATCGGCAAGCTATTGCCCCCCGAAAAGTAGATCAGGGAGTCTTCGTGATTCGTGTCTTTCTGGATGCCAATGTCTTGTTCTCAGCGAGCAATATTGGCGGCAACATCTTTCGCCTGGTACACCTACTTATTGAAAGAGAAGAGGCCGTGACGAGTGACTTTGCCGCTGAAGAAGCTCGGCGGAACGTTCAACTCAAACGACAGCCATGGGCTGAGAATTTGAATGCGTTACTGCGTCAGGTCCGGGTGGTTCCATCAATCCAGTTCGATCTGCCGGTCAAGCTATCCGACAAAGATCAACCGATCCTCTGTACCGCCATTCGTTACGGATGCCAATATCTAGTGACTGGTGATAAGCAGGATCTCGGACATCTCTATGATCATAGAATTGAAGGAGTCACAGTTATCACCTTAGCTCGGCTTGCAAAAGTCGTGGTGCAGACGTCTCTATAAGGGAGTGTGTGGGAGGCCTTGTGAGAATTCAGTTTTCCTGCCAGAACTAGGAGGATGTCGCGGCTTCCGTTTGATAAGTGACTTCAACGGTAAAGCCAAGGTCTTCAATCATGTTTTGGACTTCAGCGGCGGGTTGGCCGGGCGTGGTGAGATAGCCATCGACAAAGAGTGAATCAGCCACATACAGAGCTAGGGGTTGCAATGATCGGAGATTCCATTCTCGTCCACCTGCGGCCCGGATTTCTCTTCGTGGATGGAGGAATCGAAACATGCAGAGAATTTTGAGGCATCGACGAGGAGACAACTGACTTGTGCCCTCAAACGGTGTTCCAGGAACCGGGTGCAGCATATTGAGTGGTATGGAATCTGGATCAAGGTCTCGAAGGGAAAAGGCTAAGTCGATGAGATCTTCATCGGATTCACCCATGCCGATAATCCCGCCTGAGCAGAGTTCCAGGCCAGCCGCTCTGGCATGCTTCAGAGTAGCCAGTCGATCTGCAAAAGTGTGAGTCGTACAAATCGAGGCATGATAGGCTTCGCTGGTATTGAGATTATGGTTGATGCGATCAACCCCAGCCGCTTTCAATTCTTTCGCTTGTCCTTCATTCAGTAAGCCCAATGAGCAACAAACTTGAATCGGGATTTCTTCTTTAATCTGTCTCACGGCAGTTGAAATTTGAGAAATTTCTCGATCAAGCGGGGAACGGCCGCTAATGACAACGCAAAAGCGTTGGGCTTTGGCTTCAGCAGCTCGTCGTGCTCCTTGAAGCATATCTTTGGGTGAAACCAGGGCGTAGCGGTCAATGTCTGCAGTTGAAACCGATGATTGAGAACAGTAGTGGCAATCTTCCTGACAGGCCCCGCTTTTGGCATTGAGTAACATTTGAAGCCGTACCGTGTTCCCAAAATGAGTTCGTCGAATACGGTAGGCGGCGTTAATCAAGTCAAGTAATTGTTCATCCGGAGTTTGAAGCAAGGCAAGGGACTCTGTTCTGGTGAGACAGGTATCGGCTAATGCGCGGTCTGTGAGATCTATCAAGTCAGTCATGTGAGTCCCCTTGTGTCTGCAATTGAAATGCTTATGCCGTTGCTTAAACTACCAGGCTTAACTGCCATATCGGGCGGTAGGCGATGGTGTCTTTTTAATGGTTTGGTAGGGATGAGATGGTTGTTCTTCATGTGTTAGTTCAGGAATGGGAACGCGTGGAGCATCCGACCACATCTTTTCTAGAGCATAGTATTGTCGGATATCTGTTTTAAAGATATGCACCACAATATCTTCATAGTCCAGCAAGATCCACATGGAGGTTCCTGCCCCTTCTATCAGCGGAGTTGTGTGGTACTTGGTAGCTATTTCTTGAGCAATATAATTGGCAATGGCCTTCACCTGACGCTCGGATTCACCTGATGCTAGGATGAAGTAGTCAGCAATCGAAGTGAGGTTTTGTACATCAAGAACCAACACATCCGAGGCCTTTTTGCTCAAGGCCGCTTCTGCAATGGAAAGAGCTTTCTGTTGAGAATAAGGAATATCAGAAGTCACAAAAATTAGGCCTGAAATAAATGATGCTCAAGTATATAAGATTCTATAGAAGGCGGCAACCAATCCGAAACGGTGCGCCTTTCTTGTAGATATGTCCGAATCAACGAAGCCGATGCCTTGCATGGGGGTAGCGAGAGGAATGTGAGCTGTTTTCCTGTGGGGAGGGAGATTGGTAATTTGTGAATGTGACCCTTCTCAAGATTCTGTAGGCTTTGAGGGGAGATAGGTGGTAAGCACGATACCGATGAAATATTTGTGAAATCGACATCAGGTCGTGAGCACACAATAAAGTTGCATAGTTCTAATAAGCGAGGGGCTTCTTTCCAGGTATGGAATTCTAAAAATGCATCGAGTCCAATAATGAATGACCAGTGTGTCACCTCTTGATGCATGTGTTGAAGCTTTGTCAGTGTGTCGACGGTATAGGAGACGTTGGTAGATCGAATCTCGATATCCGATGCCGTAAAGGCAGGGTTGTGCTCAAGTGCCATTTCAACCATCGTCAGTCGATGGTGTGCTGGAGCAAGAGAATTGGATTTTTTATGGGGTGGATCCCCTGTCGGAATAAAGAGGATGTGATCAAGGTAGCACTCGGCTTGTGCCTGTTCGGCAATGTGCAGATGACCGCAATGAATAGGATTAAAGGAGCCACCTAAGAGTCCGATGTGCATAAGAAAGTCTAGACTGGAGATAAAGAAATTTTCAGGTTCAAGGTCTCAAGTTTAACGTATTGGCTGTCTATTTTAGACAGTAAACCTGAAACTTTTCTGCTAGAGAATGACCAGGTTATCCCGGTGAATGACTTCCTCATATTCACGTTTCCCGAATTGTTTTTGAATATCCCGCGTGTTGAGTCCTTTGATTTGTTGAAGAACTTGAGCAGAGTAATTGACTAAACCCTTGGCAAACTCTTTGTCCTTCTTATCGGTACAGGTGACGGGATCGCCTGCATTAAAATAGCCTTGTACGTCAAGAATTCCAGAGGGGAGAAGACTTTTCCCGCGTTGCTGTAATGCCTCAACGGCACCATCGTCTAATTGGAGCTGTCCCTTAGAACGCAGGGTAAAGGCGATCCACTGTTTGCGGCTCTTGAGCGGGCTGATGTGAGGGAGAAAGAACGTGCCTCCAGGTTTCCCGTCTAACACGTTGGGAAGTAGTCCCTGTATCTCCCCATTCAGGAGTAAGGTTGAGACGCCAAATCGTGCCACATGCTTGGCAGCTTGAATTTTTGTGACCATGCCTCCTCGGCTTTCCTGGCTTCTCGACAGACCAGCAGTTTGCTCTATTGATTTTGTGAATTTCTCGACTAATGGAATCAGAGTTGCCGAAGGGTTCTGGCGAGGATCTGCGGTATAGAGGCCATCAACATCTGAAAGAATGACTAAGAGGTCTGCATCGATCAGGTGTGCAACTTGTCCGGCTAAGTTATCGTTATCACCAAATCTGATCTCATCAACAGATACCGTGTCATTTTCGTTAATGATCGGAATGACTCCATACTTTAAGAGAGAGGTTAACGTATGGCGGGCATTGAGAAAGCGTTTCCGATCTGCAAGGTCTTGGTGAGTGAGAAGAATTTGCGCGACCTTGTCTCCAGTTTTTTCAAAG
>BQIU01000095.1 GCA_021603905.1 Nitrospirales bacterium | reverse complement strand
TTGACCATCGGCGGTTGTCCGAAAGACCCCACCCCGAACTGTTCCAGCATACACCCGCCCTTGCGCATCCACAGCCAAACACAGAAGAAATCGATCCGATAAGCCTTCATTCATGGATTCCCATGATTCCCCTTGATTGTCACTACGAAACACACCAGTCCCAAAGGATCCGGCAAACATAACGCCATTTTTTGTCATGGCCAGAGCCTGCACACTTGGGGAAAATGCCTTTGCCTCTTGAGCAGACGAATCTCCATGTATGCGAGGCGTCGACTGTGTACGTGCGACATCCCAGGAATATCCCAACAGGGAAAAAGAAACGACCGTACTGACCGCAAGCCAGAGAAATGGATAGGAGAGATGTAAGTCCCTATGGTTGACGGATCGTATCATACGTCACGACCATCGTTTGGTGGAACGTCTGTGGCGGATGATAGCGATGGGACAACCTCTTCAGCGTCACTTGCTTCTTCAGAAGCATTGGCTGCTGGCCTCGGTTGCCAAAACACTTTCGCTCCGATGATTCCAATCTCATAGAGAACAATGAGCGGAACAGCCATGAGAAGCATCGTAAACAGCGTGGCATCCGGCGTGATAATGGCAGAAAGAATCAGCGCAATCATGGCTGCATGTTTCCGATATTGGATCAGCATGGCTGGGGCGACAAATCCGGCCCGAGCCAATAGTGATACGACTAGTGGAATTTCAAACGCAAACCCGAACGCCAAAAGAAACTTCACGTTAAAATCCACATAGGTTCCGACGGCTAATTCCGGACTGATGGATCGATCCATGCCAAAGGAAACAAAGAAATCAATGACCAGGGGCAGGATAATCAGATTACAAAACACAAGCCCAAGCACAAAGCACGCCAGCCCTAAGCAGAAGAGTGGAATTGCCCAACCCTGCTCTTTTTTAAGTAACGCCGGTTCAATAAATTTCCAAAATTGGTAGAGAATGACCGGAAAACTCGCGACAATCCCTGCCAAGAACGAAATCTTAATGGATGCAAACAACGCTTCAGCCGGGGAATAAAAAATGAGCGTATCTTCAAAGGGCCGTTTAAACCAATCTATCAACACAGGAGAATAAGAAAACGCGATCATGAAGGCGACTAACACCGTCGCCCCGATGATGATCAGACGTCTTTTGAGTTCTGAAACGTGTCGATTTAAGGGGTGAGCAAGGGTGGGCATAACAGCATTGCAAGGGGAAGAAGGCTCAGGCCCATGGAATGCGACGACCACTCCATGGACCCCGAGATTCTTAAGTAACGGCTACATCACACGAATCATCTCGATGTTGGCGAACTAACCAGGCCATACGATCTTTTTTCCCCAATTTTTCCTTCTGTAATTGTTTCTTTAAGGTTTCCTCTTGCGGGGTCAGGACGTGATTTTTGAGCAACCCTTGTAATTCATCATCAAGCCGCTGATGAGCTTCCTCTAATTCACGAAATTCCGAGTTAGAGGCTCGAAGCTGTGCCGCAATTTCTTCGTCTGTCACCATGAGAACCCTCCTTATGTTGAGTAATTCATGAAAAAGACGAGGCCTCCTGTTCCTCTAAAGACTCGCGAGCACTAAAAGGTAATTTCTCAGGGTTCTGCGCTCGGTAGGACGAGAGGCTCCAGTGCCATAAGCATAGCATCCTCGATAGGATTCGTATAGTAGTGACGTCGCGTCCCGTATGAGGTAAACCCAAAACGACCATAGAGCGTTTGGGCGGGATAATTCGACTCCCGAACCTCCAGGAGCGCACGTTGAGCCCCGTAACTCACGCCCATCTCCATGATTTTCTTTAATAATTCTGAGCCGACCCCTCGCCGCCTCATATCAGCCTCAACCGCGATATTCATAAAACGTAGTTCTTCAAAAACGGTCCATGCACAAATATACCCAACCATCCGTGGTGTTGAGGGCGTATCGTGTGAGGCTTGATTAGAAGCGTCCGCACAACAACGCGCAACAAATATCAGACTAAATTCGTTGCCACTCAACTCAGCTTCAAATGATTTTCGAGACCATGGCACTGTAAACACCCTATCTTCAAGAGCTTCCAATTCATCAAGATCTTCAAGCGATGCTTGAGAAATTGAGAGATTACTCACATCTCGTCCCTTGTTCATGGTTGAGCCTGACTCTTGCTTCTTTGAAGTTCAGCATATGGAGGGAGAATATAGCGCGGCGCTATTCCAACTTCTGCCACATCACCACATTCGAATCGTTGAAGACTCGCCAAACCGACACTCACCGCACTCGTCACATGTACATCCGACGGTGCGGAACTGAATAGCGTTGACTGCTCAAGAATAGCTTCCTGGTAATGAAGCCAGCCTTCTCCAAAACCCAAAGCCGGCTCCTTCAGTGATTGAACCATCTTTTCAATCGACCCGACTTGATCATCCGTTACACGTACCAGCTCTCCTGTTTCCCACCGAAACCCCGCCCAATAGATCTCATTCGCCCTAGCTTTAAGCATGGGATAGACAAGCTTATAGTCTGTCCGAGCATTCCAGGCCATCGCTTCAAGCGTCGGGACTGCCACCAGGGGAACATCAAGCGCAGCGCGAAATCCAGCCATCGCTGCTAACCCAGCTCGTAACCCGGTAAATGATCCCGGGCCAATTGAGACGGCAAGACCAGAACAATCGCTAAGTTTCAGTTGAAGAGAACCGAGTAAATCATCGATAGTGGGGATAAGCCGTCGCGTATGAGAACCTTGCGCATCAAGACTACGAGCCCCCAGGACCTGTGAGCCTTCTAAGACGGCAACACTTTGTTGGCTTGTCGCCGTTTCAATCGCAAGAATTCGCATAGCCTAATGAGTTTCCGGAGGATAGTCAGAGCACGAGGGAAACCGTTCCGGCGTCACGCGTGTCATAGTCTGGTATTGACGGCGAGCTCCTGGAACGTCAAGGTGACTGATCCAGATAACCGATCATCTTCGGCTCTGATCTGAAACGGGAGATGAATCGTCGATTCTGAAGAGTCTATCAGGATAGAAACCATCCGAAAGTCCTGACATGCAATGCTCATAAGCATCTCCTCTTCTTGATCTAAATATTCAACATACAGAATATCATAGCGTTGCTTATCCACCCAAAGACGCGTCAGAGACACATCACCATCTGGGTGTTCCTCGTCAGTAATGGTTGGGATGTCTAGACGAAACCCTCTGTCATCTTCATACACGTGTAGACGATCAAGGGTAAGGCCCGGGATCTTTCCGAGCACGACATCCATGGCACGTAAACTCAAACCAACGACGCGTCCAATATCTCCGGTTCTCCCTAGTTCCTGAATTTTTCCTGTCGTAAAACGACCACTCGCCGGCATCATTAACCGATAGGCATCATCTTCTCGTATAAATTGAAAAAAGGTCCCTCCAACTGGGGTTAATCCTTTCAAGCGAATCGAGTTCGGTCGTGTATAAAACACCACCCCTGGTAAGGTCTTAGAAATCGGCAGAATTGATCCGGTAATCGAAGCCTGAAACAGTCCTTTGAGGTTTTGAATACTGGCTTCCTTTAGTTTTAATGCCGCAAGAATGTCACGGGATTTCTGATGAGACACTGTTTGCTCTGGTTGAATGGCAACCGTTGTACAACCTTCAAACAGAAGGCTTCCCATGAGCAGACAGAGTGCACACCTCCACCACGGGCTCGATGGCCAACCACCTCCACGATCCATATCAGGCATCAGCCATCACCAGATCAAACGCACCACGAATTTCTTGAATGCCAATCATTTCCATACCTGAAATCGGCTTCCATTTCTTCAGGTTTCCTACCGGGAGCAAACAGCGTTCAAAGCCCAGCTTCATGGCTTCCCGGACTCGAACTTCGACCTGATTGACGGGGCGAACTTCTCCCCCAAGACCAACTTCCCCCAGAACAATCGTACGGGGATCTATCGGACGATCGCGAAGGCTTGAGACAACGGCCACGACAATACCCAGGTCCATTGTGGGCTCATCGATCTGCAGACCTCCAACGATATTGATATACACATCCTGACCAGACAGATGAAGCCCGAGACGTTTTTCCATGACAGCTAAAAGTAGAGCCACGCGATTGAGTTCTATCCCATTCGCCATCCGCTTCGGCATGGCATAACCGGTCTCAGCAACAAGAGCTTGCAACTCGACGAGAATCGGACGAGATCCCTCAAGACTCGACACGACGACCGATCCTGTTCCCTGTTCCGGACGGCCACTTAAAAATAACTCTGACGGATTATCGACTTCGGTCAACCCACCATCATTCATTTCGAACACACCAATTTCATTCGTTGCCCCAAATCGGTTTTTCACTGCACGAAGAATTCTGTAGGCATGTCCCTTCTCACCTTCAAAATACAATACCGTGTCAACAATATGTTCAAGCAGGCGAGGTCCGGCTATGACCCCTTCTTTTGTGACATGGCCAATAAGAAATACGGGAACCCCTGTCCGTTTGGCATACCACATGAGCTGGCAGGCCACTTCCTGGACTTGGCTGACACTCCCTGGGGCGGAGCTGATCTCTTCGGTAAAAACGGTTTGAATCGAATCAACAACCAGTGCTTGGGGCTCTAGCTCCTTGGCAACTTTGAGAATTTCCTGCAGTGAGGTCGCGGCATGAATATACAGCGATGGACACGACACATTGAGTCGATCACCACGCATCTTGATCTGACGAACAGACTCTTCACCAGAAACATAGAGAACATTGCCATTTCCATAACTCAATGAAGGGAGCGCCTGAAGTAATAAGGTCGTTTTTCCAATGCCAGGATCTCCACCAACCAAAATCACTGAACCCGGGACAACCCCGCCACCTAAGACCCGGTCTAACTCCCCAATGCCTGTCGGCAGACGCATCTCTTCTGTTCCATTGATGTCCCCAATGGGGATGGGAACTTGTGTTTCAATGCCAACACCAGCAGGACGATTCGCCCCGGCCTTTCGAATGATCTCCTCTTTCATGGAATTCCATTCGTTACAGTCTGGACATCGGCCACTCCATCGCGGAGCTTGGTAGCCACACGATTGGCAACAGAATGTCGTTTTCGTACTCACCGTTTTTCTAGACATAGCTGATCAGATTAAATGAATAGTTCGATTCAACGTCAAGGAGGAGATATCGGAAAAGAAAATGTTTGGATAACCGACTCACAAATGCCGACGAACCTTTTTCCATCCCGTCACAATATTGGCCCGTCTTGGAAATGTCTTCTTACTGTCAGTCTCTTGAATTATGACGGTTTGAATGCGACGCTCGACTAAGACTTCTGCAAATTCAACCGTTCGACCAATACCGGCAGAAACATTTTCCCAGCCGTCTTCATCCAGTTTCTCAAGAAATGCGATAAAGGCTTTGGGACCAGGTTGAACCATCATGGGGATTCCCGCTGGAAAGCGATGTTTCCTCAACCATGAACGCACAACTTCATTGGATTCAACACTTGATCGATACACATAGACGAGGTTGTAATAAAACTCCCCTAGTTTTTCGAGTTCAAATGTGGCATCCATTTCAGGTTCGGGCAAGAGGTTGCGTCCCAACGGTAATTGGATGAACGACTTCCCCATCGCCCCCTGAGCATCCGGCGGCAGTAACGCGCCGAGGTCAACTAGGAGAATTGGTCTTCGTCTCTCCCAAACCGCGAGTAACCCCGTTGCCTGTTGATCTGAGACACGAGGACTTTCACGCACCTGAGCTTTGACCGTCAAATTCCCGCGAAGTCGAGGGGTATATTCAAGATACGCGTACCCATCCCCACCTGTCATTGCCTGTCCCATCAATCGTTTTTGAACAAAAAAATCAATATTTTCACCACCCAGCCCAATTCTTTTACCCAACAAGCCATCACGAAAGAGAAAAGCTTTCAATTGGGTGGGTTTTCCCGGCAAAACCAGGACATCTTCGACAAGAAGATTTGCGTCTATCCGTTCTCCGTACGCCAGCCCCCCCAACGCTGCGGTCCATGGCATCAACATGACTGCGACCAACAATACGATCCGGAACATGCTGCTGAGATTTCGTGTCAAATCCACCATCACCAAGGTCTCCATACTTATTCAAAATAAGCCACGACCACGTTTCCCGAATGAGAACGCATCAAAAGCAGCAAAAATAGCAAATTGAATGTAAATCCACGTAGCCACATGCCAGTAGTATTCACCAATGACAATCAACACAATTGATATGACGATAAACCAATATCCTCGCGAAATATCTAAATACAGATGCCCCAATCCGGCAATCACGGAGAGTGTGGCTGCCCCAATTCCATGCCATGTTTTTTCACGTTCATCTTCAAGTTCGGACATGAATTTCCCCTCAGGCAAATGATCAATCATGGATGTCCAGCAACATTACCATGTGCCTCGCAATGAGTTCTAGGCATGAAAGAACCTTCGCTATGCATTCACCGCTGACGACGGCAAAACCTGATCAACTGAATCAACGAAATGATGGGAGAAAGAAACAGGGAGGAAACTAGCCGAGGTTTCGTTTTCGGAGTTCTTCGGCATAGGTTTTACGGTATAACACATCCCATTCCTGAGATCCCTCTGGGATGGGACGGGAGTACGATTCTAACTTGGCGCGAACGGCTTGAGTCATCTCTTGCTCAATTTTCATCTCTTCATTCAGCACCCGTTTGATTTCCTTTAACACAGCCGTTGACTCTCCCTTTAAATTGGCATCGCGGCTGGTCTGAAGAAACTTGAGAATCATATGGGCTAAATGCGTTTGCTTCTCATCAGAGAGTAGAGGCGACATCATCATCTATTAATTCCTAGAGAACCAGCATGACAAGCGATTACACACAATACGCAGCATTGGGTTACAGAACAATACTACGCTCTCGAACCAACTTTTGTTTGACCATTGTGAACATTTTTTGATAATCCGCTTTCCCGCTCTGAAATTCCGCATCAAACTTCTTCAGTAGCTCACGGACTTCTGCATTCAATCGATCTTCGACCGTGAGTTCTTCGGTAATGGCATGTTCCAGGGCTCGTACGAGAGATTCCGATGGGCCGATTCCGTCCAAATGCTTCTGAGACTGAAGTCGCTGAAGAATTTTAAAAGCGATCGTATGAACACGTTCTTGGTTTAAACGCATGACAACACTCAGGAAACCGGTTCAACTTTAATGGTCGTGGCACCCATAGCTTCCCTGAAACTTTTCGCATCACCGATAATTTTCCCAACGACATTCACACGATCAGCCGGAACAGGATCTTCCCCAATACTCATCGGAGTCCGTCCGAAAAATACGGCAAACATCTCGCCAACTCCCCAAAAAGCCACATCACCTACTTTCACCTGCGTCGTGGCTGTCTCTCGGTGGTCTTTCACGCCCGGGACCTTACAATAAAACTCCTCACCCCACATATTGACCGAGGTTTCAATCGGCAATGCCTCATAAATTGCCTGAGCCGTTCTCGTTGGTTTAAGATCCGCTTCTAGCTTGACACCGCCAACCGATATTCGAATACGTCGTGCTTGCAACTCCATAATGATCATCCTTACCGTTGAATAAATTGAACACAAGCGAATGATTTTGAATGTAGCGTGTCCTTTCAGTGAAATCAAGGTTCGTGCAGTCTACAGGCAATTCGTGAACAACTCACGTTCTTGACAAATGCATGTCAGCATAGAAAACTCATTTAGGTTAAAATGCTCACAACAAACAATATGACCTGATCTGCGTCGAATCATCACGCGAGAATGCAACCCCTCTCATATCCAGCCATTTCGAAATCCAACCAGCTGCGTAATTTCGACGAGATCACAATGAGTTCCACCCTTGCAAGAGCATTTTCTACGAAGGCCTCACTGTCACCATGCTAGAATCATCTTTTATCTTCCTTGACGGTATTGGCGAATCCACCGAACAGCGCCTCTGGGATCAGGGGATTGACACCTGGCAAACCTTCATAGAATCTTCGATGATTCCTGGCATTCCCACAGCTCGGAAAGCGTTGTACGATGCTGAACTGAGAACCGCCCACTATCACCTTGAGCGTGGCAACGCGAAATATTTCGCGCAATGCCTCAAGTCCCGCGATCATTGGCGGCTCTTTGAAACCTTTCGGGAAAAGACGGCCTTTCTGGACATTGAGACAAACGGAGCTCCAGCCGCATCTGGCTATATTACCGTTGTTGGCATTTACGGAAAATACGGCATGACAGCACTCATACATGAGGATACCCTGACCCAAGACCGACTCTATGAAGAATTAGAACAGTATGATCTCCTCGTCACGTTTTTCGGTTCTGGGTTTGATCTGCCCTATATTCGAACCAAGTTTCCTCGTATTGCACTCGATCATCCGCATTTTGACTTGTGTTTTGCTGCCAGACGGCTTGGGTATAAAGGTGGGCTCAAACATATTGAAGGAGAGTTCGATTTGCAGCGGCCCTCTAACGTTGAAGGCCTGACAGGATGGGATGCGGTGCTTCTTTGGCAAGCCTGGTGTACTGGAGATAAAGATGCGGGGACTCGGCTTCTTGAATATAATGAGATGGACGTCAAGAATCTTGAGCCCCTTGCCGAACGTATCTTTGAGCAACTCAAACAGCGTTATCAACCAGCAGTACTTCCTGCCTACATGAAACCAAGGACCAAGCAATCACGATGAAGTGGCAAGGATGGGGACAAACCGATATCGGACGAGTCCGTAAGGTCAACCAGGATACCTTTGCGATACATCCCACCTTGAATTTATGGATTGTGGCCGATGGGATGGGGGGACACGCCGGTGGTGAAATCGCCAGTCAATTTGTCATCGAGACAATCGGACCGTTCGTTGAACAACAGCAAGCCAATAAGAAATCATTGACCACTGAAGACCGCGAGCAACTGTTATGCGACGCACTCACAGCAACGAATCAGGCCATTCGAACCCATGCACGAGAATACCCCGAGTACTCGGGAATGGGCACGACGGCTGTCGTGTTACAGATAACAGAAGAAAATCCTTGGCAGGCAACCATCGCGCACGTTGGGGATAGCCGAGCCTATCTTATTCAAGACGATACCATAACCTTGTTAACCCGAGATCATAGCTTAGTGGAAGACCGTATTGATCTGGGCATTATTACACGAGACGAAGCACTCACCCACCCGCTTCGACACGTGCTCACAAAAGGACTGGGGATCGAAGCAAGCGTTGAAGCCTCGGTCCAAACAAAACCACTTCAACCAACTGACAAGATATTACTATGTTCAGACGGATTGACCAAAATGATGACAGACGAGGAATTTTTTAACGTGATTCGTCAGCATAATCATTCTCTGAAAAACGCCTGTCAGCAACTCGTGGAAACAGCTAATCGACTGGGAGGAGACGATAATATTACCGTCGTCTTGGTTGGCGCAGAAACTTGAAAGAACAAACCGTCGCTCATAGAGGATACTAACGTATCTCGTCGCTCGTGAAGCGTGCCTCGTAAGATCCGGAAAAACTTTTTCAGCGAGATACGAAATACGAGCAACGAACGACGGGTTGTTTCCCCTACGAACGTCGGAACAATGCTGACAACCCAAAATACCCCACCGCATCTTTCATATTGGAAAACCACCGATTGAACCGGCCCATTTCAGGATTGGTCACATACTGCAGCGTGAGAACAATACGCTCTTCATTTTCCCCAAGCGGCGTCACAGCATGATGAAGTTTATCACCATTAAAAAAGATGAACGAGCCCGGCTTCGTATCCAGTGTTAACTCCGTTGTCTCTTTGGATGGATCTTTGGTATGCAGACGACATTCAAGACGGCTTGTTGAACGGTCAAGCAAGCCGATCAAGACCGTATAGCGCGCACCTTTGTAGTACGACGTATCGTAATGATAGCCAATGTGGTCTCCGGCTTCGGTATAAAAATACAAAGCACAAGCATGCGGATCATCCTCTGGGCAGAGCAGTAACCGTTCACCGGCAAGCTGACTGAGCCAGGCAATTAATGCTGGATCTCTATACAATGCCGTGAGTGACGGAGCGGAATCCCGTACAATAAAATAACTGACGCTTCCACCCTTTTTATGGCCGGGAATAAAGTTGCGGTTCAGTTGAGGACGAACATGCTCAACCTCCTGCATCAAGTCATGAATCGCCTCTTGAGAGAGAAAAGAATCAAGCGCTAAAAACTCTCCCTGCTCTTGATACTCATGCGTCAAGGACTGTTCATCCTGACGAATGATCGCGTCACTAATCTCTTCTTTCATATTCGATGTCACGGTGTTCATCGGCAATCTCGTAAATCTTCTACGTTTATCATCAATATCTCTCGAAACAATATGTTGTCATTCGGGTTTTATAAATCTCCAATAATTTACCATGAATAGTTAGGTTCAATCATCTCTTTTAAAGCGTGCACCTAATTCTTTACTTGAATCTGCCTGAAATATTATGACATATATCCTCGACAAATGATGGTAAAGATACCATCATTCATTAATGATCAGGAAAATTTCATGGATTAAAGCCACGCACAAGACTTTCACCCGATTTCCGATTGATGCCCAAGACCAAATCATGACTGCACTTCGACTCGCAGCCACAGGCAGAAAATCTCAACTCGCGAAACTAATGAAGGGCTTTGGTTAGTTGCCCTGCCTTATCAGGGCGATGCGTATCGAATAATCTATACAGTTCAGCTTGGAGAAAACATGTGGATCATCCATGCATTTAAAAAGAATTCGACTCAGGGCATCAAAACCCTAAGAAAGAACTTGAAGTGATAGAGGAAAGGCTTAAACTAACTAAAAAAGAGTTACGATCATGAAGAAAGAAAAACTGGAAGTCATTAAGGGCAGTGACAATCCTTTTCAAGATGTCGGGTTACCTGATGCGGACACAAAGCTAGTCAAAGCAGATTTGTGTGGAAACATCATCGACATTCTCGACAAAAAAGGCTGGTCTGAACGGCAAGCCTCTCTCCAGACGAGCATTGATCAAGGGAACATTTGCCGAATCAAAAATGGTGATCTGAAAGGCTTTACGATCGATCGATTAATCAAGGTTTTAAATAAACTTAACCACAGAGTTGAGGTCACAGTCCGTCCTATCCGTCGTCGCACACGAGCAATGGCACATGTACAGCTTTGACCTCGTTCCCAGCCTCTATTCCCAAAGATTCCTCCAATGTGAAGTATTATTTCAAGCAACGCCACCCATTGCCAATGAAAATTGCATTGTTACTGATAGTCGAGTGTTTATGCACAGAATGTAAGCGTCTAGATGCCCCCAACTTACGATATTGATAAAATCAAGAAACGCAAACTTTGCTTTACTTGCATTGGCGAAGCCTTCTTAAAAGACCAAGTCTCTAAGCAAGGAAAGTGTGGGGAATGCTCTTATTGTAATGAAAAACTGGAATGTTTCAGCATTGAAAAGCTATCCAAACTTATTGAGATCGCCTTTGAAACACACTATTACCGAACGTCAGATCAGCCGACAGCGTACGATTACGCAATGATGAAAGAGTTTAACAAGACTGGGACCGTGAGGGCGAAGCAGTTGTCTATGCAATAATGAACGCCGCAGATATACCGGAGCATGCCGCATCTGATATTCAAAAAATCCTCGAAGACAAATTTTCTGACTTCGATGCCGCTACTATGGGTGAAGAAACAGAATTTTCGACTGACTCTCACTATAACGAGAAAGAAACGAATGATGTTCGTTGGCAGAAAGAATGGACACACTTTGAGCATTCGCTAAAAACTGAGGCTCGTTTTTTCAGCCAGTCTGCGTCTAACCTACTGACATCCGTGTTTACCGATATCGACAAAATGCAGACACAGGACAGGCGACCTCTAATAGTCAACGCAGGACCTGGCACGGAGTTTTCAAAAATTTTTCGTGCCCGAAGTTTCCAGTTGGATGAAAAACTCAAAGCTGCTTTAGCCGAACCAGATAAGCAGCTCGGCTCTCCACCATCAGTCGACGCTTACGCTGGGAGAATGAATGCACATGGAATCTCCGTCTTCTATGGAGCAAATACTCCGAAAGTAGCACTTGCAGAAGTACGTCCCCCCGTAGGTAGCCAAGTGGCCATCGCCTGTTTCGATATTATTCGGCCAATCCGGTTACTCGACTTGACAGCTTTGAGCGCAGTCGCAACGAATGACGGCAGCATCTTTGATCCAAGCTTTAGACATCATCTTGAAAAAACGAAGTTTCTAAGAAATCTCAGCCGCCGTATCACCATTCCGGTGATGCCAGACCATGAAATATTTGAATATCTTGCCACGCAAGCAATCGCAGACTTCCTCTCAACAGAATACGATCCTCCTTTGGATGGGATAATCTTTCCATCCGTACAAGCCCCAGACAAAGCCTTAAACTTTGTATTGTTCCACAAGGCCGCACGCGTTGAGGCAATCGAATTACCTAAGGGAACAGAGACTACAGTTAGCCTCGAAACTACAGATGAAGATGGACCGCAACGTGAATATACTGTGGTTGAGGAAATTCCGCAGAAAGAGGAAAAAGCTGAAGACCTGGGGCTTCAAGGTATTGACTTCTTCGACTGGGACACAACAGACTCTGACCCACGTCCCTCAACCTTGAGAATCGACCTCGACTCTGTCCACATCCACACTGTTGAGTCAATAGAATTTAAAACCTTGGAATATAAAGTTTTTCGTCACCGATGGAAAAAAGGAGAGTTTGACTTCGAGTGAGTTTTATGTCTTCAAATATGCGCGAAATATTTTCATAAAGATAATTCTTGATAGGGTCAAATTATGTTTAGCCGATCTGGCCTTGGCACGGGCTTCTTTGAAAATTTTCTGTATCGTACGGATACTGATACCGCTATTCAGGCCCTTCATAACCGGGTATTGTACGGTCTGGATCTGTTCACGTGCTTGCCGCTCTCGGCAAATGAAGTCATGCACATTATCGCTGGCATTTCCGTACTGTTCACCTTCAACTTGGGCCTCAACCTAAGCTTTCATGGAATCAACTAGAAAAACATTCAACGTTGCCATCTTCTTTCTTTTTATTACGGCAAAGAATGACAAAATTATTCTGTTAATGGGTTAGGCGCACCTGAATTAAGAGGTAGGTAGAACAGGGAAACAGGTGAGAAATTCAGTGCTAAACTGGAGGAACCAGACAGATTTATAAAGTAGATTTTCTCTTTTTGGGAGAAGCTGCCGCCGTCCTAAGCATCTCCACTGCGGTTTGACGAATAACTTTCGTGACTTCCGCTCCCCCCAGCATTCTTGAAATTTCGTCCTCACGTCCTTTTTCCGCAAGTTGACGGACCCGCGTCACTGTTTTGTTTTTTGCTGACTCTTTTTCTATGTGATAATGGGCGTGCGCCTGGGAGGCGAGTTGTGGAAGATGCGTAATACAAAAGACTTGATGGTATTGAGCGACATCGCGTAGCCGTTTTCCGATCACGCCCCCTACTCCACCCCCTACCCCCGCATCGACTTCATCAAACACCAAGACGGGGATTTCGTCGGCCTCGGACAGAACTGCCTTCATGGCTAACATCACTCGAGACAATTCTCCTCCCGAAGCAATCTTTGCCAGTGGATGTAGCGGTTCTCCAGGATTGGCTGAAAACATGAATTCAACCGTATCCTTCCCTGTAGGGCCAAACTTCTCAACATCTGACAATTCATCCATCTGGACAGTGAGTCGGACGTTACTCATTTTCAGCTCGGTAAACTCCTCAGCAATCTTTTTCTCTAATTTCTTTGCTGCCTTACGACGCTTTCCTGATAAGTCTTGCGCCGTTTTTTCTACTTGGCTACGTAACCCCTCAACCTGTTGGCGTAATTGCTCAATCTGATGATCAACATCACTGCTGCCGCTCAGTTCGGTTTCCAATTCGTCATGCAACAGAATTAATTCATCGATTGACGCACTATACTTCTTTTTCAATCGCTGAAGTTTGGCTATGCGATCATCCAGGTCACCAAGCCGTCCCGGATCATACTCAAGCGTATCGCGATAGCTTCGAAGGCGGTCTGCATATTCGTGAAGCGTGACGGTTGCCGTTTCCCCTAACGGCGACCATTCTCTAACACTTCCATCAATCGCCTCAAGTTCTTGAATACGAGTTGTGATGATCTGCAACTGTTCCATGACAGAGGCATCGCCCTCATATAAGAGTTGATATGCGTGCTCAACAATTTCACCAATCCGCTCTCGATGACGAAGGCGTTGATGTTCTTGGGTCAGGGATTCTTCTTCGCCAACCAGAAGATTCGCCTCTCGTAACTCTTGAAACTGGAATTGTTTCATCTCCAGATGACGGCCCTGCTCATCACGTTTCGTCATCTTGTCAGCTAGTGCACGCTCCTGCCGACGCCACTCTTGGTATGTTTGAGCATACGACTCTCTCAACGTCTTCGTCCGGCCAAAGCCATCTAGGACGTCGAGTTGCGCCTGCGCAGACAAGAGAGACTGCTGATCATGCTGCCCATGAATATCAAGCAAGCGGCTTGTGATGATCTGGACACCTTGAATCGGGGTAAGAGCCCCATTGATGTAGGTTTTATTTTTTCCGTTGCGGGAAAGGACTCGCCTGATGATGAGGTCGGTCTCGCCATCACTCAAAAGGTCCTGCTCCTGAAGTTGAGGAATCAGTGAACTGTTGGAAGGTAACGCAAACGCGGCTTCAATGGTCGCTTGCTCCGCTCCGGACCGAATATGTTCAGCAGAGGCACGACCGCCAGCAATGAGCTCCAGAGCATCAACAAGGAGCGATTTGCCTGCGCCTGTTTCCCCGGTAAAGACGATGAATCCTTCCGGAAATTCAAGCTGCAATTGATCGATAAGCGCAAAGTTGGAAATGCGGAGCTCAGTGAGCATAGAACCCCGTCATCGACGCAACGGGCTTATGCCGTTGCGGATGACTGTGCCAGGAGGGAATCAATCACTTGTTTAAATTGCTGTTTAGAGCGAGCACCAACGATTTTCTCGACTGGCTCACCACCTTTAAAGAACAAAATTGTCGGGATACTCATAATTTGGAATTTTCCCGCAACTTCAGGAACTTCATCCGTGTTTAGCTTCATGACTTTCAGTTTGCCCTGATATTCTTGGGCTAATTCTTCGACGACAGGGGCAACCATTTGACAAGGGCCACACCACACTGCCCAAAAATCTACCATCACAATATCTGAGGATGTCGCAACTTCAGTTTCCCAATTTTCTGCCGTAGCTTGTGCAACCAATGTGGACACGCGCGCCCCCTTTGCTATACATGAGTGAA